>NZ_JBIBHN010000009.1:0-119230 GCF_042957035.1 Streptomyces sp. NPDC008137
TCAAGGAACGGTCGCTTCCTTTGTACTCACCCTCTCGGGCTTTCCTCCGGGCGCTTCCCTTCGGTCTTGCGTTTCCGACTCTATCAGATCTTTCCGATCCGATTTCCTCGGTGCTTTCCAGGTTCCCGCTTCCGCGTTTCCCTTTCCGGCGGTTCCGACTCTATCAGATCCTTTCGGGCCTGATCCCCAGTCAGTGGGGTTTGTCTTTGCGGCTGTTGGGCCGTTCCGACGTGTCCAACCTTAGCGCGGTCTCTCGCCGTTTCCCAAATCGAGCCGATGTCGAGTCGATCAGGCCGTCGAGTCCCAATTCGAATTGAATTCGGGCACACCGAAATCAACCCCGCTGGGAGCGATCTTGCTAGTGGTTGGGTGCCGCTTGAGCGGCGGAAGTGCCGTCGCAGAACCGTTACGGCTCCGCGGCAACCCGAAGAACTTTACGGATCAGGCAGGGGGGGTGTCAAGCGGCCCTTGTCAAGATCTTTTGTGTGACCGTCAGTCCAAGTCCGAGAGGCGGCCGCCGGCGTCCGGCTGGGCGTCTTCCACTCTGCGCAACAGGCGGGTGAGGACGCCGCCGAGCGCGTTGCGCTCCACGGGGGACAGGTCCTGGAGCAGGTCCTCCTCGAAGACCGTCGCCAGGCGCATTGCCTCCAGCCACTTCTCACGCCCCTCGGATGTCAGCTCCACGATGACTCGTACGCGGTTGCTCTCGTCTCGCTCCCGGGTAACCAGCCCTTCGCCGACCATGCGGTCGATCCGGTGGGTCATGGCGGCCGGGGTGAGACCGAGGCGCTTGGCGAGGTCGCTGGGGCCCAGACGATAGGGAGCGCCGGAGAGGACGAGGGCCTTGAGGACCTCCCACTCCGTGTTGCTGATGCCGAGGGTCGAGGTCTGACGGCCGTAGGCGACGTTCATGCGGCGGTTCAGGCGGGAGAGGGCGGAGACGATCTGCTCCACCTGGGGGTCGAGGTCCTGGAACTCGCGCTGGTACGCGGCGATCTGCTCTTCGAGGGTCGGCTCGCTGGGGCCGGGGGTGTCGCCCATGGCGGCAGTATGGCACGGCCGTTCTTTGCCTTGAAGTCCTTGGGTATGTACTCTTTAGCTTCGAACTTTAGCTTCGAAGTCTTCACTCCTAACTTGTGGAAGAGGTGACCGTGACCAGGGCGATGGGCGCAGCGATGCGCCGGATTCACGTGGGTAACGCACTCAGCGCGTTCGGGCTCGGCTTCACGGTCCCGTACCTGTACGTCTATGTGGCGCAGGTAAGGGGACTGGGGGCCATGACGGCGGGGCTCGTGCTCGCCGTCTTCGCTGTGGCCGCGCTGGTCGTGCTGCCGTTCGCCGGGCGGGCCATCGTCCGGCGTGGCCCGCTGCCGGTGCTGCTCGCCGCCCTGATCACCGCCGCGATAGGTGCCTTGAGTCTGGGGGTCGCGAGCAGTGCGGCGGCCGTACTGGTGTCGGCCGCCCTGCTGGGGGCGGGTCAGGCCGTGATGCAGCCGGCGCTGGCGACGATGATCGTGGACTGCTCGTCGGCGGAGACGCGGTCGCGAGCGTTCGCCATGCAGTTCTTCCTGCAGAATCTCGGACTCGGTGTCGGCGGGCTCATCGGTGGTCATCTGGTCGACACGTCCAGCGCCGCCTCCTTCACCCTCCTCTTCGCGATCGAGGCGGCGATGTTCCTGCTGCTGGTCGTGGTGATGGTGACCGTGCGGATGCCGCATGCTCCGCGGATCGAGGACGCGCCGACGGCGTCGGGGCGGGGCAGTTGGAAGCGGCTGCTGGGCAACCGGGCCATGGTGCAGCTGTGTGTGCTGGGCTTCGTGTTGTTCTTCGCCTGCTACGGGCAGTTCGAGTCGGGGCTGAGCGCGTACGGGGTGGAGGCCGCCGGGATATCGACGTCCGCGCTGGGGACGGCTCTCGCGGCGAACACCTTGATGATCGTCGTGGCGCAGTTCGCCGTGCTGCGGTTCGTGGAGCGGCGTCGGCGGTCGCGGGTGATCGCGGCCGTGGGGCTGATCTGGGCCGTGGCGTGGGCCGTCGCGGGGTACGCGGGGCTCGGGCACGGGAGCCAGGAGATGGCGACGGCCGCGTTCGTCTCGACGTACGCGTTGTTCGGGCTGGGCGAGGCGATGCTGTCGCCGACCGTGGCCCCGCTGGTCGCGGATCTCGCGCCGGAGGGGATGGCCGGGCAGTACAACTCGGCGTTCGCCCTGGTCAAGCAGCTCGCGCTGGCGGTCGGGCCGGCGGTGGGCGGGCCGCTGGGGGCTTCGCTGCACGCGCCGTACATCGTGGCGTTCCTGGTGTTCTCCCTCGGGATCACCGTGCTGGCCGTGCGGTTGGGGCGGCAGCTGACCGAGGCGCAGGATCAGCCGTGGCTCGCGAAGAGCAGGGTCGTGGCGCGGGGCGGGGCGCCCGTTTCCGCTGACGTCTGATCCCGCCCGGCTACGACGGCCCGGTGCGTGGCAGGGCGAATTCGCACCACACCGCCTTGCCGCCGCCCGGGGTGCGTCTGCAGCCCCAGTTCGACGCGATCGTGGCGACGATGGCGATCCCTCGGCCCGACTCGTCGCCCGGTTCCGCGCGGCGGCGCCTGGGGAGGTGGTCGTCGCCGTCGGTGACCTCGATGATCAGGCGGCGGTCGGTGCGGCGCAGACGCAGGCGCATCGGCGGGGTGCCGTGCTGGAGGGAGTTGGCGACCAGTTCGCTGGTGGCGAGGACGCCCAGGTCGTGGAGGTCGGCGGGGAAGCGCCAGCTGGTCAGGACTCCGGAGGCGAAGGCACGCGCGCGGGGGGCCGCTTCGACGCCGCCGAGGAGTTCCAGGGCGGCGTTGCGGAAGAGCTCGCCCTCCGCGCCTGTGCGGGAGGGGTGCTGAAGGACCAGGACGGCGACGTCGTCGTCGTGGTCGGGTGTCACGCCGGCCGAGCGGACCAGGCGGTCGCAGACGACCTGGGGTGTGCCGGTGGCGCCGGCCAGGGCGCGTTCCAGGGCGGCGATGCCCTCGTCGAGGTCGGCGTCCCGGCGTTCGACCAGACCGTCCGTGTAGAGGACGGCCGTGGAGCCGGGGCTGAGGGGGATCGAGCCGGAGGAGTGCATCCAGCCGCCGGTGCCGAGCGGGGGGCCGGTGGGTTCCTCGGCGCGCAGGACCGTGCCGGTCTCGTCGCGGACCAGGATGGGGAGGTGGCCGGCCGAGGCGTAGACGAGCTTGCCCTCGTTCGGGTCGTGGACGGCGTACGCGCAGGTGGCGATCTGGTTGGCGTCGATCTCGGCTGCCAGGCCGTCGAGGAGCTGCAGGACCTCGTGCGGGGGCAGGTCGAGGCGGGCGTAGGCGCGGACCGCCGTGCGGAGCTGGCCCATGACCGCGGCCGCTCGGACGCCGCGGCCCATGACGTCTCCGATGACCAGGGCGGTGCGGCCGCCGCCCAGGGTGATCACGTCGTACCAGTCGCCGCCGACCGCGGCCTCCGTGCCGCCGGGGTGGTAGGTGGCGGCGATGCGCAGGTCGTCGGGTTCTTCGAGTTCCTGGGGGAGCAGGGATCTCTGCAGGGTCACCGCTGTTTCGCGCTGGCGGCGTTCGCTGGCGCGCAGGCGTTCGGCGGCTTCGGCGTGGTCGGTGACGTCGGTGGCGAAGACGAGGACGCCGCGGCCTTCGCTGCCGCCGTCGCCCGGGGCGACCGGGGTGCAGGTGAAGGTGTAGGAGCGGCCGTCGGGGGCCTTGCGGGACTTCACCGTGCGGGGCTTGCCGCTGCGCTGGACCTGGTCCAGGAGGGGGAACAGGCCGAGGGCGTCCAGCTCCGGGAGGACCTCGCGGGCGGGTTCGCCCAGGGGGCGTGCGCCGAAGGCGGTCGTGTAGGCGTCGTTGACGTAGGCGATGCGGTGGTCGGGGCCGTGGACCAGGGCGACGAGGGACGGGACGCGGTCGAGGACCTCACGCACCCGCAGTTCGTCGACGGCGGGTACGGACGGTGTCTCGTCGGTCAGTTGTTCGGCGCGGGCGGCGGGTACGGAGCCGTCCCCCCGCCGGTCCGGGGAGGCCGTCTGCTCGGTCCGCGCTGCGGCGCGGCGCTGCGTTCCGGGGAGCCGGGCGCTCCAGCGCGTGAAGTTCACGAATCCTTGCCTCGTGTAGTCGTCGGCGGCCGGCACCGGAACCGGCCGGGGCCCCGGGGGCCCGCACCGGGGCGAGCGGTGGCGCGCCCGCGGTGGTGGACCAGTCTGGCAGTGCGTCGGCCGGACCGGCATCCGTCAGACGCCGGGCCGGCCGGAGGAGTTCCTGGGTCCGGTCAGGACGACCCCTTCGGGTTGTGCGGGGGGTCTTGAGAAGGCTTTCCACCGGCCGCGAGTTCGAACTCCGCCCGGGGGTGTTCGAGTGAACCCAGGGAGACGATCTCCCGTTTGAACAGACCGGCCAGGGACCATTCGGCGAGCACGCGCGCCTTGCGGTTGAAGGTGGGCACGCGGCTGAGGTGGTAGGCGCGGTGCATGAACCAGGCGGGGTAGCCCTTGAGCTTGCGTCCGTAGACGTGGGCGACGCCCTTGTGCAGGCCCAGGGAGGCGACCGAGCCGACGTACTTGTGGGTGTAGGTGGTGAGGGGTTCGCCGCGCAGGGCGTGCACGATGTTGTCGCCGAGGACCCGGGCCTGGCGGACGGCGTGCTGGGCGTTGGGGGCGCATTCGCTGCCGGGTGCGTCGGCCGTGACATCGGGGACGGCGGCGGCGTCTCCCGCCGCCCACGCGTGCGTGGTGCCCTCGATCGTCAGTTCCGGTGTGCACCGGAGCCGTCCGCGGTCGTTGCGGGGCAGGTCGGTGGCGGCGAGCACCGGGTGGGGTTTCACACCGGCCGTCCAGACGACCGTACGGGTGGGGAAGCGGGCGCCGTCGCTGAGCGCCGCCACCCGGTCCGCGCAGGAGTCCAGGCGGGTCCGCAGGCGTACGTCGATGTTGCGGCGGCGCAGTTCGGTGACGGTGTAGCGGCCCATCTCCTCGCCGACCTCGGGCAGGATGCGGTCCGAGGCCTCGACGAGGATCCACTTCATGTCCTCGGGCCGGATGTTGTGGTAGTAGCGCGCGGCGTAGCGGGCCATGTCCTCCAGTTCGCCGAGTGCCTCCACACCGGCGAAGCCGCCGCCGACGAAGACGAAGGTGAGGGCCGCGTCCCGGATCGCGGGGTCGCGGGTGGAGGAGGCGATGTCCATCTGTTCGATGACGTGGTTGCGCAGGCCGATGGCCTCCTCGACGGTCTTGAAGCCGATGCCGTGGTCGGCGAGGCCGGGGACCGGCAGGGTGCGGGAGACGGAGCCGGGGGCGAGGACGAGCTGGTCGTAGGCCAGCCGCTCTCCGCCGGTGCCCTCTTCCGCGGTGGCGAGGGTGCTGATGGTGGCGGTGCGTTTCGCGTGGTCGACGGCGGTCGCCTCGCCGATGACGACGCGGCACCGGTCGAGGACTCGGCGCAGCGGTACGACGACGTGACGGGGGGAGATGGCTCCGGCGGCGGCCTCGGGGAGGAAGGGCTGGTACGTCATGTAGGGGTCGGGGGTGACGACCGTGATCTCCACCTCGCCCCGGTCCAGTTCCCGTCTCAGTCTGCGCTGCAGGCGCAGGGCCGTGTACATCCCGACGTAGCCGCCACCGACAACGAGAATGCGCGCACGTTCCTTCACCATCCCATGACGCACCCGTCGCTTGCGTTTGTCCACAGCCTCGACCAATTGTGTGACCGGCGCGGGAGAGCGCACGGAGTTGGCCGGATTATCGAGCCGCGCCTGATACGCGCAGGTCAGATGGGGTGGTGCGGGGGGCGCGCAGGGTCACATTCAGGACGTATACGGCCCGTACTCCGATCGGTGGGCGCTCCGTGCGGAACCTGCCCCTTCTGAATTGACTCCCTCTCAACTATGTTCGTGTGTCGACGGGGTGTAGGGGGATGCGCTCACCGGGTCCGCGACGGGCGGTCCCACGGACCAGGGCCTGTTCCCTCGCCCCGGCATCGAATGGCGGGGAGTGTCTCCGGGGGGAGACGTCATTACCGGGGGAATGCGTATGCATGTTCAGGATTCTCATTGGTCGTCCGCATCCGCTCTGGCGGGTGGCGCGACGTTGAGCGCGGCGGTGGGCGGCGGGCGCGGGGACGGCCCGCGCACGACACCGCTGCGCGTGGACGCACAGCGCAATCTGGAGCACGTGCTGCGTGCGGCGCGCGAGGTCTTCGGCGAGCTGGGGTACGGCGCGCCGATGGAGGACGTGGCGCGGCGCGCGCGGGTCGGTGTGGGCACGGTGTACCGGCGGTTCCCGAGCAAGGACGTCCTGGTGCGGCGGATAGCCGAGGAGGAGACCTCCCGGCTGACCGACCAGGCGCGTGCGGCGCTCGGGCAGGAGGACGAGCCGTGGTCGGCCCTGTCGCGCTTCCTGCGTACGTCGGTGGCCTCCGGCGCCGGGCGGCTGCTGCCGCCGCAGGTGCTGCGGGTCTCGGTCGAGGAGGACCGTGCCGGCCAGGCGCGGGTGCCGCAGCAGCGGACCCAGCCGGGTACGACGGAGCTGCGGCTGGTTCCGGAGGAGCCGGTGGCGGTGGCCGCGGTACCGGCGGTCGCCGCGGAGGACGATGCCGGGGCGGCGGCGCTGCTCGAGGTCGTGGGGCAGCTCGTGGAGCGGGCTCGTGCGGCGGGTGAGCTGCGGCCGGACGTGTCGGTGTCGGACGTACTGCTGGTGATCGCGACGGCCGCACCCTCGCTGCCGGACGCGGCGCAGCAGGCGGCCGCCTCGGCCCGGCTGCTGGACATCCTGCTGGAGGGGCTGCGCTCGCGGCCGTGAGTGGCCGTGATCGGCCGTGAGTGGAAGGGCCAGAGGGACCCGGAGTAAAGGGGAAGCCTTCCCCGACTGGGTGATGGCTAGTACCGACGTGCGATAAATCCCCACGGATGAGTGATCGTCCGAACTCCGGGGTCCCGTCCTGGAGCCCCTGTGGCACTCTGACCCGGTGGTCTGGACGGGTTGGGCGGCTGGCGGGGGCTTTCCGCGATGAACGTTGACGGGCGGGGCGAGCAGGTACCGAGCCAGGGCGGGCGCGCGAGCGTCCCGTCGGGCGGGCACCCCGCCGACGGTTCGGTCCCGGCACAGCGCGACCGGCACGAGGACGGCGTCCTGCCACCGCCTCGCGAGGTCCCGCCGGCCGACGCCGAACTCATCGTATGGATGCGTTCGGGCGACGACTCGGCGTACGAGGAGCTGTACCGGCGCCATGCGCAGGCCGTGCGCCGGTACGCCCGGACCTGCTGCCGTGACGCGTACACCGCTGACGACCTGACCGCCGAGGTCTTCGCCCGCATGCTCCAGGCGGTGCGCGGCGGCTCCGGCCCCCAGCACGCCGTCCGGGCGTATTTGCTCACCTCCGTACGGCGTGTCGCCGCCTCCTGGACGAGGTCGGCGCGGCGGGAGCAGCTCGTCGACGACTTCGCGGTGTTCGCCGCCCAGTCCGCGCACGGCCCCGACGTGTCCGACGGCGACACGGTCGAACTGGGCGCGGACGTCCGGGCGATGCACCAGGCCGAGCGGTCCATGGCCATGCAGGCCTTCCGGTCGCTGCCCGAGCGGTGGCAGGCCGTGCTCTGGCACACCGAGGTCGAGGACGAGTCGCCCAGCGAGGTCGCCACGCTCTTCGGCCTGGACGCCAACGGCACAAGGGTGCTCGCCAGCCGGGCCCGTGAGGGCCTCAAGCAGGCCTATCTCCAGGCCCACGTCAGCGCCACCCTCACCGGCGACGAGGAGTGCGCGCGCTACGCCGACCAGCTCGGCACCTACGCCCGCGGCCGGCTGCGCACCCGTGCCGAGCGAGGGCTGCGCAAGCACCTGGACGAGTGCGCGAAGTGCCGGCTGGCCGCGAGCCAGATCGCGGAAGTGGCCGGTGGCATCCCCGCGGTCGTCCCGGTCGCCGTCCTCGGCTGGTTCGGTGCCGCCGGGTATGCCAAGGTCGCCGGGCTCCTCGCCGGAGGGGCGGGGGCGGCCGGTGCCGCGGGTGCGGCCGCCGGTGCGGCCTCGACGGGGGGCGCGGGCTCGTCCGGCGCGGGTGCGAGTGCGGGTGCGGGTGCGGGCGCCGGTTCGTCCGGTGGGGCGGGAAGCGGTGGTGCGGCGGCTGCCGAGGGGGTCGGCGCGCCGGTCAAGGCCGGTATCGCGGCCGGTGTGGTCGCCGTAGGTGTCGTGGCCGCCGTGGTGATGGCCCTGGCCGGCAACGAGAAGCCGAAGGAGGAGGCGAGGACACCTCCCCCTTCCCCGGCTTCGCCGACGTCGCCGGTCGTGCGGCCCGGCGAGCCCACGCCCACGCCCGCCCCCTCGAAGCGGGAGCCCGGGCCGCGCATCGTGCCCGCGCGCGCCGAGGCACCCGCCCCGGCGCCGACCACGCCGGAGACCGGCCCGCGTCCCACCCGGTCCTCGGCCACAACGCCGGCTCCGACGCCCGAGCCCACCCCGCCGCCCGCGTCCCCGAAGCCGACACCGCCCCCGGCATACACGCCCACACCGCCCCCGACCGAGGCGCCACCCGCCCCGGTCGTCTACCAGTGGAGCGAACTGTCGTACGACATCAGCGGTGACGGCACCGAGCCCGAGATGCGGATCGGGTTGAGCAGCTGGGTCTGGAAGCGGTACGGCATGTCGATCGGCGACCAGCGGTACGCGCACGGCGTCACCGTGCACGGCCGGTCCTCCGTCACCATCGACCTCAACCGGTCCTGCTCCTCGTACGACGCGCTCGTCGGGGTGGACGACCTGACGCTGAGACTCGGCACGGTGCGCTTCTCCGTCTACGCCGACGGGGTCCGGCTGTGGCGGTCCGGGCTGGTCGACGGCGGGGACCCAGCCGTCCCCGTCCATGTGAATCTGGCTGGCCGCAGCACCGTACGGCTTGTCGTGGAACCGCGCGGCGCCCTCGACAACGTGGCCCTGGCGGACTGGGCGGAGTCGCGGTTCACCTGCGCCTAGCGTGGCTCGGCGGTGTACGAACCGCTCGCCTCGGCCAGCTCGCGTCCTTGGCCTCCTCGAAACGGTCGCGGGCCATGGTGGGGGCGCCGGGGGTGTTGCGCGGCTCGGCGCGAGGAGGTGCGCGGCGTTGGTGCTGGAGGCGGGGGGTGCGCGCAGCCCGGCGTAGCGAGGTGCCGCTGCGCCCACCCGTGCCGCCCCCAGCGGCACGCATGCCCGCAGCTGAGGCGGTGCGCATGCCCGCAGCTCGGTTATAGCCGCCGTCCCCCGGCCCCCGCTCCCAACGCCCCCCGCTGCGGCGCGATCCCCGCGGGAACCGCTCGCTGGCGAGCAGGCGTGCCCGTCCAGCACGTGCCTCGGCGGGCCAGGAGGCGGCGGAGCCAGAGTTCCAGGGAGACCAGGTCGGCGAGGCCGTCCAGGGGGAGGGGTTCGCCGGCCGCCGCGGAGCGCAGGGCCTTGCGGACCACGCGGGCCTCGACCAGGCCCGCTTCCGCGAGGAGGGGCGTGTCGAAGAGCGTCACCAGGGTGTCCGCCGCGACTCTCAGGCCCGTTCGGGCCGCGGCCGCCTCGGTCGCCTGGGTCGCGACGCCCCACCCGGGCGGCAGCTCCCGCACTCCGGCGCCCTCCAGCACCGTACGGAGGATCGCCGCCCGCGCCCCGGGGCGTACGCGCAATGCCTCGGGCAGCGCGCGCGCCGCGCGCACCACCTGGTTGTCGAGGAAGGGCGCGTGCAGCCGCTGGAAGCGGATCTCCGCGGCCTGTTCCAGGACCCGCAGGTCCGCCGCGTGCCGTGCCAGCGCCGCACGCGCGCGGAAGTCGCCCGGCCGCTGTCCCGGTCCCACCAGCTCCGACCGGTGTGTGGACGCCTGAAGGCGAACCGATACTTCAGCGAGTGCCTCACCGGTCAGCCAGCGCGCGGCCGGCCCGGGTCTGCCCCAGGTCAGCGCGGCGAGCGAGGCCTCCACAGCGCCCCCGGGCGCGTCGGGGCCGTCGCCCGGCCGGTGGTCGAGCAGGAGCTCGGCCAGGGACTCTATACCCGACCGGTACGGCGTACGGGACAGCCGTCGCGCCGCCGCGTACACGCGCGCGGGGACCAGCACCGAACCGTCCGCCTTGGCCAGCGCGGCGACCGGCCGCACGAGATGACGCCGCCGGCGGTCCATCAGCAGGTCGGCCAGCCGGGCCGGATGGGCGTCGAGGACCTGGCGTGCTCCGTGGCCGGTGAAGTGGTCCGCACTGCCGGACGCCAGCCGTGCCCGGTGCCGGGCCGCCGACACCAGGCACGGCCCGGGTTCGTCGGTCAGCGGGCCGTCCAGGTCTGCGTACGGGAGGGTCTCCTCACCGCCCGCCACGACCACGTGGTGCAGCCGCGGGTTCGCCGCCAGCGCGCCCGCCCGCTCCAGCTCGGCCTCCTGCCCCGCGACGGCGAGGTCGTTGAACGTGACCGCCAGCAGCCGCTCCCCCGCGCCCGTGCCGTGTCCCAGCACCGTGCCCGGCATCCCGGGCAGCCCCGAGGCCAGCAGCGCCAGCGTCCCCGAGGCCGGTCCGCCGGACAGGTCCGCCCCGATGCCCGGGACGGGCATCCCGCGCGCGGCACGCCGCTCGGCGGGTCCCATGCCGGGCACGGGGCCGGGGTCTATGTCCGCCCCGGGGACGTGCCGCGGCGCGGACAGCCGGGTCCGTACGGCCTCCACGAGCGCGTCGCGCACGGCGTCGACCGCGCTGTCGGGGTCGGCCGGAGGCGCCGCGACCGCGAGCGAGGCGACGGGCTCGTACCCGGCGATCTCCCTCGCACCGGCGCGCAGGATCAGCGCATGCCCGGGCGGAATGCGCTTCACGCCGTCGTACGGCGTGGAGTCGTGCAGCGCGGCGGGCACGTCGGGGGCGGCCAGCAGCGCGGCGAGGTGCCCGAAGTCGAGGTTGGCCTCGATGAGGTCGGCCAGCGGCAGCGCGGCCGTCGCGTACGCCGTGCCGCCGGCCCAGGGGGTGTGGAACACCGGCCGCGCGCCCGCGAGATCGCCGCAGACGGTGAGCCTCCTGCCGACCTGCACGATCGCGGTGTAGCTGCCCGGCCAGGCGGTCAGATGCCGAAGTGCCCCGCCGCGCGCGGCGAACAGCGCGACGCGCAGCTGCTCGTCGGTGGCACCGCAGATGCCGAGGACGGCGATTCGGGTCCGGTCGTCGGCCTTCACCACCCGCACCTCGTCGGGGCGCCAGTCACCGACCGCCCACAGCGGATCGGGGTCGCCCCACAGGAGTTGGGATCCCACCGGGTGCACGGTCTCGCCGTCCGGCCCCGTGGCCCCCGCCGAACCGGCAGCGAGTGCTCCCGCGGCGGTGCTGCTCCATCCCACCAACCACCGCATCGCCGCCTCCACAGGCTGTGGACAACCAGTGCACCGTACGAACCGGTTCACCATGCTGCCATGAAGGAAGCACTCCAGAGGGCCCCGACGCCGCTTGCGCTCCGTCGAATGCGCCCCGGCGGCGACACCCGCACCGCCCCGAGGGCCTCGAACGCAGAAAGGACGGCCAGGGCGCAAGGCGTACCGACGACACATCTCGCACACGATTGCGGCGCGAATGCGCCCCCGATTCGCGCCCCGACTACGCCCGATGCGCCCTCAACTGCCATGGTCGGAGCGTTGATACCCCACGACCGGCGGGGTCGATTTTCGGCCAAATCGCCGTTCCGTGGACAGCGTCGAACACGCTCCGTACAGGTTCGGCGCACCACCGCCCGCTCGCGCAGTCCGGGAGACGGAGCACGCCTCCCGGACCGTTCCGCCGCCCGCGGGGATGGAGGCGGCGGTGTCCCCCAGCCCACTGGATCCAGTACAGCGGGCCGACCCACGCAATGACCATGGAACCGCTCCCGCGATGGCTGGAGAAGAGCGCACGGGCGGGCGCACGGCCACACAGTGGGAGCACGCCGCAACAGCCCGTATCTGAACCGCACTTCAGTACGGACCACAATCCCGCCAACCGGAACAATGCCCCTTAACGCTTGGGATGCGGCGAACTACGCTGGGTTTACGAATGCCGCGTGGTTATGCCAGTGCCGGCAGCCGTCTGTGTCGAGGGGTGGCTCATGTCCAGGGAGCAACGCGGGCCGAACGAGAAACTCGGCGCCGTTCTCGCCCTCGCGGGAATCAGCAACGCGGGCCTCGCGCGGCGGGTCAACGACCTCGGCGCCCAGCGCGGTCTGACGCTTCGCTACGACAAGACGTCGGTGGCGCGCTGGGTGTCGAAGGGCATGGTGCCCCAGGGTGCGGCGCCGCACCTCATCGCCGCCGCCATCGGCCAGAAGCTCGGCCGCCCGGTGCCGCTGCACGAGATCGGCCTGGCGGACGCGGATCCCGCGCCCGAAGTCGGCCTCGCCTTCCCGCGGGACGTCGGCCAGGCGGTGACGTCCGCGACGGAGCTGTACCGCCTCGACCTCGCCGGCCGCCGGGCCGGGACCGGCGGCATCTGGCAGTCCCTGGCCGGATCGTTCGCGGTGAGCGCGTACGCGACGCCCGCCTCGCGATGGCTGATAACCCCGGCCGACAGTTCGGTCGCGCGTGACGTGGGCCCCGGCGATGGCTCCGGCGCACCGCTCAAAGTCGGCCACAGCGATGTGCAGAAGCTGCGGGAGGCCGCCGAGGACGCGCGGCGCTGGGACTCCAAGTACGGCGGCGGCGACTGGCGTTCTTCGATGGTCCCCGAGTGCTTAAGGGTGGAGGCGGCCCCCCTGCTGCTCGGCTCCTACTCCGACGAGGTCGGCCGGGCCCTCTTCGGCGCCTCCGCGGAACTCACCCGGCTCGCCGGCTGGATGGCCTTCGACACGGGCCAGCAGGAAGCGGCCCAGCGCTACTACATCCAGGCCCTGCGCCTGGCCCGGGCGGCGGCGGACGTCCCCCTCGGGGGCTACGTCCTGGCCTCCATGTCCCTCCAGGCCACCTACCGCGGCTTCGGCGACGAGGGCGTGGACCTCGCCCAGGCCGCCCTGGAACGCAACCGGGGCCTGGCGACCGCCCGCACCATGAGCTTCTTCCGTCTCGTCGAGGCGCGCGCGCATGCCCGCGCGAGTGACGCCCCGGCGGCCGGCGGCGCGCTGAAGGCGGCCGAGAGCTGGCTGGAGCGCGCCCGTCCCGGAGACAACGACCCGAGCTGGCTCGGCTTCTACTCCTACGACCGTTTCGCCGCCGACGCGGCCGAGTGCTACCGCGACCTCAAGGCGCCCCGCCAGGTCCGCCGCTTCACCGAGCAGGCCCTCTCCAAGCCGACGGAGGAGTTCGTCCGCTCGCACGGGCTGCGCCTCGTCGTCTCGGCGGTGGCCGAACTGGAGTCGGGGAATCTGGACGCGGCGTGCGAGCAGGGGGTGCGGGCGGTGGAGGTCGCCGGGCGCATCTCGTCCGCCCGGACCACCGAGTACGTGAAGGACCTACTGCACCGGCTGGAGCCGTACGGGGACGAGCCGCGGGTGGTGGAGCTCCGCGAGCGGGCCCGGCCGCTGCTGGTGGCTCCCGCGTGAGCGTCGGACCCGCCGCCGTCCCGCGCGTTTGAAGGCGATGTCAGTGGCGCAGTGCACTATCGAGGTGGGAGGTGGTGCTCGTGCGGTTCGCTTACGACTGTGACGTGCTGGTGATCGGCGGCGGGATCGTCGGTCTGTCGACGGCGTACGCGATCACCCGCGCCGCACCGGGCACACGTGTCACGGTGCTGGAGAAGGAACCGGGCCCCGCCCGGCATCAGACCGGCCGCAACAGCGGCGTCATCCACAGCGGCGTCTACTACCGCCCCGGCTCGCTCAAGGCGCGCTACGCGGTGCGGGGCGCCGCCGAGATGGTCAAGTTCTGCGCCGAGTACGGCATCGCGCACTCCGTCACCGGCAAGCTGATCGTCGCGACCGACCGCGCCGAGCTGCCCCGCCTGCACGCGCTCGTGCAGCGCGGCCGGGAGAACGGCATCCCGGTGCGGGAGCTGTGCGCGTCCCAGATCATGGAGTACGAGCCGGAGGTGCGGGGCCTCGCCGCCATACACGTCGGCACGACCGGCATCTGCGACTTCGTCGCGGTCGCCCGGCAGCTGGCCCACGGGTCGGGCGCGGAGATCCGCTACGGCACAAGGGTCGTGCGCGTCGACCGCCGTCCCGAGCTGGGCGTCGCCGCGCTCACCTCGGCCGGGGACGTGGTGCGCGGCCGGGTCCTGGTGAACTGCGCGGGCCTGTACAGCGACGAGATCGCCCGGCTGACCGGGGACGACCCGGACGTCCAGATCGTGCCGTTCCGGGGCGAGTACTACGAACTCGCCCGGCCGGAGCTCGTACGGGGCCTGGTCTACCCCGTGCCCGACCCGGCGTTCCCGTTCCTCGGGGTGCATCTCACCCGCGGCATCGACGGCGGTGTCCATGTCGGGCCCAACGCGGTGCCGGCCCTGGCCCGCGAAGGGTACGGCTGGGGCACGGTCCGCTGGCGCGAGCTGGGGTCGACGCTGGCCTGGCCGGGATCCTGGCGGATCGCGCGCCGGCACTGGCGGTACGGCGCGGGTGAGCTGCGGCGGTCGCTGTCCAAGGCGGCGTTCACGGACGCGGTGGGGAGGCTGCTGCCCGGGGTGACCGAGGGGGACCTGGTGCCGACGGCCGCGGGGGTGCGGGCCCAGGCCGTCCTGCGGGACGGCACGCTGGTGGACGACTTCCTGATCCGCGAGGGCGCTCGCACGGTGCATGTGCTGAACGCGCCGTCCCCCGCGGCCACGGCGAGCCTGCCGATCGGGCGGGAGGTGGCGCGGAGGGCGCTGAGCGGGCTGTGACGCCGGGCACGGATGGTTGTCGGGTGCTCGGCGTTGGTGCTGGGGGCGGGTGGGTCCGCAGCCCGGCGTGGCGGGGTGCCGCTGCGCCCACCCGTGCCGCCCTGGGGGCACCTGCCAGGCCCTTAAGGCACTGGGGGAGGCACGCATGCCCCGCAGCTCGGGCAGCTGAGCGTGAGGGCCGTAAAATCGGCCTCACTGTGTCTGACTCCGTGAATACCCCCGAAAGCACCCAGCAGCCCAGCACCCCCGACGGCGGGCACCCCGACCACGCGCCCGGTGTGTCCATCCGGCACACGCGGGCCAAGGGTGAGCCGCGCTTTCCCGACGGACCGAAGGCCGATCCCGCCGGGTCGCACTTCGAGCGGCGGATCCGGAGTTTCCAGCCTCGGCGGAGCCGGGTGACCGCAGGGCAGGCGGACGCGCTGCAGCGGTTGTGGCCCAAGTGGGGACTGGACATCGACGGGCAGCGGGGGCTCGACCTCCCCGACCTGTTCGGCAACGACAACCCCGTCGTCCTGGAGATCGGCTTCGGCATGGGCGAGGCGACCGCCGAGATGGCCGCCGCCGACCCGCGCACCAACATCCTCGCCGTCGACGTCCACACCCCCGGCCAGGGCAATCTGCTCAACCTCGCCGACCAGAACGGCATGTCCAACATCCGGGTCGCGAACGGCGACGCGATCATCCTGCTGCGCGAGATGCTCGCCCCGGACTCCCTCGACGGCCTGCGCGTCTACTTCCCCGACCCCTGGCCCAAGAAGCGGCACCACAAGCGCAGGCTCATCCAGCCCGACTTCCTGACCCTCACCGCGTCCCGCATCAAGCCCGGCGGGACCGTGCACTGCGCCACCGACTGGGAACCGTACGCCGAGCAGATGCTCGAGGTCCTCACCGCACACCCCGACTTCGAGAACACGCAGGCGGACGGCGGTTTCGCGCCCCGTCCCGACTTCCGTCCCCTGACCCGTTTCGAGGGCCAGGGACTGGACAAGGGACATGTCGTGAACGACCTCCTCTTCCGTCGCGTACAGCACATGGAGCAACCCCCCGCCGGCGCCTGACCGCCCCCGAATCTCTCCCGCCTGCGGACAGCGCCCATCCGTCGTTAGGGTCAATGCCGTGGCCACCTGCCCCCCGTATCCGTCGTACCCCAGCGGTCCACCCGACGGTGTGCCCTTCGCCGGCGCGGCCGCCGGCCCCCTGCGGCACGCCCACTGGTGGCAGCGCGCCTGGGTGCGCTACGGCGCGCTGTCCACGCTCCTCGTGATCTCCGGCCTGGTCATCCTCGCCCTGGTCCGCGAGGAGACCGGCACGGAGGGGTTCCTGGTCGGGCTGGGGCTGGCCGTTCTCCCGGTCCCTCTCCTCATAGCCGCGTTCCGCTGGCTGGACCGGGTCGAACCGGGCCCCTGGCGGAACCTGCTCTTCTCCTTCGCCTGGGGCGCCTGCGCGGCGGCGCTGATAGCGATCGTCGCCAACAGCTTCGCGACCCAGTGGATAGCGACGGCGACCGCGGACCCGACGAGCGCGGACACCCTCGGCGCGACCGTCATCGCGCCGGTGGTCGAGGAGTCCGCCAAGGCGGCGGCCGTTTTACTGGTCTTCCTCTTCCGGCGGCGTGACTTCACCGGCATCGTCGACGGAGTCGTCATAGCCGGCGTCACGGCCACCGGCTTCGCGTTCACGGAGAACATCCTCTATCTGGGCATCGCCTTCGGTACCGACCAGCTCGCCGGGCACAGCGGCATCGCCTCCGTCACGGCGGCGACCTTCTTCGTGCGGATCGTCATGTCGCCGTTCGCGCACCCGCTCTTCACGGTACTCACGGGCATCGGCTTCGGCATCGCCGCGCTCTCGGCGGACCGCCGGCACCTGCGCCGCGTCGCCTTTCCGCTCGCCGGGCTGCTGCTCGCGATGGGCATGCACGCGATGTGGAACGGCTCGTCGGCGTTCGGCGAGTACGGGTTCCTCGCCGTGTACGCGGCGTTCATGGTGCCCATCTTCGGGCTGCTGACCTGGCTGGTGATCTGGACCCGGCAGCGGGAGCTGAGGACCGTACGGGCGGAGCTGCCCGCGTACGCCGTCGCCGGCTGGCTGACCCCGGCCGAGCCGTACGCGCTCGGCTCGATGCGGGCCCGGCGGATCGCCCGCCAGTACGCCCGCCGCCACGCGGGGAAGACCGCGGCGCTGGCGGTGGCACAGTACGAAGCCTACGCGACATCTCTGGCGTTCCTGCGCCACCGGGGCCGCCGCGGCCGCGCCGGTGCCGACTTCGTCGTACGGGAACGGGAGCTTCTGGAGGAACTGTGGCGCCGCCGCGAGGCCGCCCGCCCCGCACTGGACCACGCGGCCCGGATCACGGCCCCACCCGTCCCGGTGGCGGCGCCGCCCTGGCCGGTGCACGGGGCATACGGCTACGGCCACCCGACAGGGGTGTACGGCTACGGCTATCCGACGACGCCCTACCCCGCCGCGCCGATGCCGTACCCCGCGTACAACCCGTACCGCTCGTAGCCGAGACGCCGACGGCAACCGCGGACAACTGGGCCGGTCGCCGGGGGCCGGTCGACGGCCGGTCCGGGGCAGGTCGCCCGCCCGGCTCCGGGCGTGGCGCCATCGCACGGACCGTTCCCGGCGATGCCTTCCGAGGCCGGTCGGCGCGACCGCAGGCAAGCCGGGTCTGCCGCCGGCCTTGTGCCGGGCGCCGCGGCCACAGCCCCACCGCACAGACCAGCCCCAGCGGCACGCGCCGAGAGCGGTCAGCCCGCACCCGCCGACAACACAGCCGGGGCGCTGCGCCCCAGCCGTTCAGACGGCGAGCGCGCTCACCCGGCCGGACGAAACCCCGCCGCGGCGACCGCTCAGGCCGAGGCCGCTGTGAGGCGGTCGACCTCCGGCTCCGTCAGCGTGAGCTCCCCGACCCCGACCAGTGCCGGCAGTTGCTCCACCGTGCGTGCGGACGCGATCGGGGCCGCCACCGTCGGCTGGGCCGCGAGCCAGGCCAGGGCGACCGTGGCGACGGGGACGTCGTGGGCCGCGGCGATCTCGTCGAGGGCGTGGAGGACCCGGAGGCCCCGCTCGGTCTCCAGGTGCTTGGCGGCGCCGCCGGCCCGCGCGCTGTCGACGGTCGTACCGGGCCGGTACTTGCCGGTGAGGAAGCCGGACGCGAGCGCGTAGTAGGGGACGGCCGCCAGGCCGGAGCGCTCGGCGAGGTCCTGGAGCTCGCCCTCGTAGGTGTCGCGGGAGACCAGGTTGTAGTGGGGCTGGAGCGCCACATAACGGGCGAGGCCCTCGCGGTCGGAGAACTCCAGGGAGGCCCGCAGCCGCTCCGCCGAGATGTTCGAGGCGGCGATGTGCCGCACCTTCCCGGCCTTCACCAGCTCGTCGAGCGCCCCGATGATCTCCTCCACCGGCACGTCGGGCCGGTCGAAGTGGGTGTAGTAGAGGTCGATGTAGTCGGTGCGCAGGCGGCGCAGCGAGGCGTCGGCGGCGGCCTTGATGTTGGCGGCGGACAGACCCTGGAACTCGGGGTGCTGACTGACCTTCGTGGCGACGACGACATCGGCGCGGTTGCCGCGCGCCTGAAGCCACTTGCCGAGGACGGTCTCGGACTCGCCGCCCTGGTTGCCGTCGACCCACGCCGAGTA
Source organism: Streptomyces sp. NPDC008137 (assembly GCF_042957035.1). Lineage (NCBI taxonomy): Bacteria > Bacillati > Actinomycetota > Actinomycetes > Kitasatosporales > Streptomycetaceae > Streptomyces > Streptomyces sp. NPDC008137. The sequence continues at coordinate 18,396 of NZ_JBIBHN010000009.1, forward strand.
GACGTCGGCGGTGTCGACGAAGTTGCCGCCGGCGGCGGTGTAGGCGTCGAGGACGGCGAAGGACTGTGCCTCGTCGGCGGTCCAGCCGAAGACGTTGCCGCCGAGGGCGAGCGGGAAGATCTCGAGGTCGGAGGAGCCGAGCTTGCGAAGAGAAGTCATGCCTCTCGTCAACGGCCCTACCGGAGCGGCTCATTCCAGGTCGGGAGCAAAGGTCCTGTAAACGCGCCCGCGGCGCACAGCGGGACCGCTGCCCGCAGCGCACAGCGGGACCGCAACACGCCGAGAACCGGCAGCCCTGACGTCGGGGGGTCGTCGTCAGGGCTGCCGGTGCTTCGACTGGCTTGTGGCGCTTACGGGTTGAGGCCCTTGCCCCGCAGCCACGCCGTCGGGTCGATCCCGCTGCTGGAGCCACCGGTGTGAACCTCGAGGTGCAGGTGGGCACCGGTGACGTTGCCGGTGGCACCGACTCGGCCGATGACATCACCCGTGCTGACCTTCTGGCCGACGCTGACGCCGATGGAGGACTGGTGCGCGTACCAGATCTCGGTGCCGTCATCGAGCGTGAGGACGGTCTTGTAGCCGTACGAGCCGTTCCAGCCCGCCTCGGTGATGGTGCCGCTGTGCACCGCCTTGATCGGCGTGCCCGTGGGGGCGGCGAAGTCGAGACCCGTGTGGTAGCCGGAGGACCAGTAGGCGCCGGCCTGACCGAAGGTCGAGGTGAGGGTGTAGGAGGAGGTCGGCAGCGTGAACTGCTTGGCGAGGGCGGCGAGCCGCTCGGCCTCGGCCTTCTTCTCGGCCTCCTCCTCCGCCTTCCGCTTGGCCTCGGCGGCCTTGGCCTTGGCCTCTTCCTCGGCCTTGGCCACGGCTTCCGCGGCCGCCTTCTCGGCGGCGTCGGCGGCGTCCTGCGCGGCCTTGGTGTCGATCTGGTCCTGCTGGTGCTCGACCTGGGCCATGATCCGGGCGCGCAGCGCCTCGCCTGCGCCGGAGGAGCCCTCCTCGGCCTTCGCCGTGGCCGTGCTCCCGAGACCGCTGAGCGGAGTCGAGGAACCCGCGGGGGTGTCGTCGTCCGAGATGAGGGAACCCACCGAGGGAAGGTCCGACACGGAGATGGACACCGGCGGCTTGCCGGTCTGGGCGCTGGCCATGCCGCCCGCGCCCACGGCGGCTATGACGCCGACGCCCAGGACGGTGGAGCTGCGGGCGAGACCTCCGCCGCGCTGCTTGGTGACGCGATGCCGGCCACGGACGGGACGGATGGATTCCTCGGTGGGGTTCCACTCCTGGAACGGGCCCTCGTCGGTGCGCTGACCGCCGTAGCCGAAAGTCTCGGTGTCGCGCTGGTTCCGCGCGAACGGGGCCGCGGGGGCAGGCCGGTTGGACGCCACGTGGGCGTACTCCTTTCCTTCCTTCTCGCCTACCGGGTTAGCTGACGGGTTCGGAGCAGGAAGGTCTCCTACGCGCGTATACCGACCGTGCTTCCACGGCGGTTTACGCCCGATTCACCCCAAGTGGTGGTTCCCCGGTTCCCTTTCGGGATTCGGCGCGTGCGCACGGAGCCGCCTTCTGTGACGGCTGGGACGACCGCGCTGCGTTATCGAACGTTAATAGACCCGGGGAGTGGATTCCAGCGATTCCACTTGATCATTAACCTTTTTCGTGCGGACTTACCTGGCATGACCGGCTTAAATCGGGCGAGTTGACCGCTCCGTAAGTGACCGCGGGGTATTGACGGGGTGTCAGTCGTTGCGCGGAGTGGTGTGGTTCACTCACGGAAAGTAACGGGAGTGTGGAGAACCCGAAATACACCTAGGGCCGGAACCCTTTCGGATTCCGGCCCTAGGCCTTCAGTAGCGGGGACAGGATTTGAACCTGCGACCTCTGGGTTATGAGCCCAGCGAGCTACCGAGCTGCTCCACCCCGCGTCGTTGTGATTCCAGTGTACGCCATCCGCGGGACCACTCGTGACCACCCGCCCGCTACAGCAGATGGCGGTTGGGGGCCTTGGCCCGGTGCTCGTGTTCCGGGAGGACGACGACCTCCGCGCCACCGGCCGCCAGGACCCCGCTGCCGTCGGCGTCCCGGACGAAGGTGTCCGGCTCCCGCCAGGCGGTGACCACGCGGCGGACGCCCGCGTCGAGGAGCAGCCGGGCGCAGGGTGCGGGGCGGGAGGCGCGGCGGGCGCAGGGCTCCAGGCTGCTGTAGACCGTGGCGGTGGCGAGGCGCGGGTCGGACGGGTCGAGCTTCGCCAGGGCCGCCTCCTCGGCATGCGCGAGAGGGTCGCCGCCCTCGCGGGAGTGGCCGCGGGCCAGTTCCGTGCCGTCGGCCGCGACCACCACCGCGCCCACGCTGAACGCCGTGTCCGACGGCGGGCAGAGGTCCGCCAGTTCGCAGGCGAGGGCCAGCCAGTGATGGTCGGCCGCGGCGGGGAGGTGGCCGGTGCCCGGGGCGGTGGGTTCGTAGCGCATGAGGACCACGTCCTCGATCCGCCGTGTCTCCAGCAGCCGGAGCCGGCCGCCCTGGTAGCCGCCGGGCCCGAAGAGGCGGGGCGCCTTCGGATCGCCCACGAAGAGCGGGGCGAGGACCAGCTGGAGTTCGTCGGCGAGGCCCTGGGTGAGGAGCTGGGTGTGGATGAGGCCGCCGCCCTCGACCATGAGCCGTCGCACACCCCGTACGTCGTGCAGGTGGGTGAGGAGCCGGCGCCAGTCGAGGTCGGTGCCGAGGGCCACCACGTCGGTGGCGAGGCCGAGGGCCCGGGCACGCTCGGCGCCCTGGTCGGTCGTGTAGAGGACCTTCTCGCCGCCGGTGTGCCAGAAGCGTGCCTCGGGGTCGAGGTCGCCGGTGCCGCTGACGGTGACCTTGAGGGGATATTCGGGTCGGCCGGCGGCCGTACGGGCGGCGCGGCGCTCCTCCGAGTTGACCAGCAGGCGCGGGTTGTCGGCGCGGATGGTGCCGGCGCCGACCAGGATCGCGTCGACGGACGCCCGGACCTCGTCGACCCGGTCGAAGTCGGCCGGGCCGGACAGCAGCAGGCGTTCGGGCCCGGTGTCGTCCAGGTAGCCGTCGAGGGAGACGGCGGCGGACAGCAGGACGTACGGGTGAGGCATCGACGCTCCCCGGTCGGATGGGACGGCGGACCGGCGGGACCTATGGCGTGTCCCGCCGGGGTCTTGGTTCAAGTTTGAAACAAACCTACACTGGCGGCATGACGACTCGCTGGCTCACCCCCGAGGAGCAACGCGCCTGGCGCGCGTACATCGCCTCCTCGCTGCTCCTGGAGGACGCGATCGACCGGCAGCTCCAGCAGGACGCCGGCATGCCGCACCTTTACTACTCCATCCTGTCCGTCCTCTCGGAGTCCCCCGAACAGCGCCTGCGCATGACCGATCTCGCCGAGCGGCTGAAGATCACGCGCAGCCGCCTGACGTACGCGGTGACCCGGCTGGAGAAGGACGGCATGCTGCGGCGCGAGGCCTGCCGGTACGACAAGCGGGGCAGCATCGCCGCGCTGACCGAGGCGGGGTTCGCCGTACTGGAGCGGGCGGCGCCCGGGCATGTCGAGACCGTGCGGAGTTTCGTGTTCGACCGGCTGAGCGAGGAGCAGGTGGCGCAACTGGAGGAGATCTCCGCGGCGATCGCCCAGGGGCTCCAGGAGGACGGCACCCGGGCGGCGTCGGACGATGTGCCGTGGCGGCGAAGGTCTTCCACGGCCTGTTCGTGAGGCGGCCCGCAGCGACTTCAGGGGGCTCTTCAGTGAGGCACGTCACAAGCACCTGAAGCTCATTGCTTCAAATTTAAAGCAAGGGTAGTGTTCCGGACCGTGGATCTGCTTCAAATCTGAAACAGACGGCTGTGCAGCCGAACAGGAACGGAACCCGGAGGCCCCGCATGCCCGACACCCCCGCCGCCCTCGCCACCCCGCGCTCCCGCGTCCGGGTACCGCTGCGCTTCCACGACGGCTACCAGGTCGACACCGAACTCGTCACCTTCCACGGACTGGCCGACGGCCAGGAACACGTGGCCGTCGTCCTGGGCGAGCCGGGCCCGGTCCCGCTGGTGCGACTGCACTCCGAGTGCCTGACCGGGGACGTGTTCGGCTCGGCCCGCTGCGACTGCGGTCCGCAGCTGCGCGAGGCGGTCGAGCGCATAGCCGACCGCGGCGGCGTGCTGCTCTACCTCCGCCAGGAGGGCCGGGGCATCGGCCTCTACAACAAGCTCGACGCGTACGCCCTCCAGGACGAGGGCCTCGACACGTACGAGGCGAACGCGGCCCTGGGGCTGCCGGAGGACGCCCGCGACTACACGGCGGCGGCCCAGATACTGAAGGCCCTGGGCATCAAGGAGCTGGACCTGCTCTCGAACAACCCCGACAAAGCGGACCAGTTGCGCACCCTGGGCGTCGATGTGCGCGACCGCGTCCCCACGGGCGTCTTCACCACCGCGCACAACGTCCGCTATCTGCGCGCCAAGGTGCTGCAGACCCAGCACACGCTGCCGCTGGCCGCGCTGACGGAGCTCAGCGCGGGCTGAACGGGACCGGCCCGGCCGGGTGCTGAACGGGGCTGCTTGTCCCTCGGAACATCGGGTACAGCCTTTGCAAGAGGGCGATCTCCGTAGTACCCGAAGCTTATGGAAAGTGACGTTTCGTGACCGATCTCGGCGCCCCCGGCGACCCCAGGGCGAGGGGACCGGGCGACGGCCCGGAGGCCGTCGCGTCGCGGATCGCCAATGCCGTGGACAGTCTGGCGGCCCTGTGGTCGTTCGCCGCGCAGGAGGCCTCCCTGCGGCTGTCCCCGCACCAGTTGCGGGCGTTGCGCACGGTGGAGGCGGGGCCCGGCCTGAACGTCACGGCCCTGGCGGACGAGCTGGACATCGGCCTCCCCACGGCCAGCCGGCTCTGCGACCGGCTCGCGGCGGCCGGGCTGCTGGAACGGGCGCCGCACCCGGGGACCCGCCGCGAGGTGCAGCTGTGGCTCACCCCGCACGGCCGCCATGTCCTGGGCGACGTCGCGGACCGCCGGACCGAGGCCTTGGCCACGGCGCTGGCGGCGATGGAACCGGCGGAACGGGTGGCTCTGAGCCGGGGGTTGCTGGGATTCCTGGCGGCACGGGAGGCGGTCGCGCCGCACCCTGACGGAACCGGCGGCCAATGAGGGCGGTGGAAGGCGGGTCAGGTCCCTGAGCCGTGCCGGTCACCGGCACCGGCACCGGCACCCAGTACGGCCACACACGTATCGTCCCGCACCGGCAGAGCCGCACTCCCCGCGTCCCGCAGCACCGCCACGGCCACCACCGCCGGGTCGCAGGAGAGGAGCACGCCGTCGTCGGGCGGTGTCCATCGGCCGGGCAGCCCGTCGCTGTGCAGGACGAGCAGGCTGTCCTCCCGCCAGGGAACGCGCTGCACGGGCACGGACGCCGGGGCCTGCGCGCCCACGATGCCGGGATGGGAAAGCAGCGGCTTCCAGGTGCCGTCGGTGCGCAGCCGGCCGCCGATGTTGCCGATACCGGCGAAGCTCAACTGCCCGGATGTGAGTTCGAGTTGGGCCACGGCGACGGCCGCGCCGCGGGTGGGCCGCAGGGCGCTGCCCAGGCGCCGCAGGATCTCGGCGGGCGGCAGATCGGCCACCCCGCGCAGTGCGGCCACGGCGGCGCCGGACGCCTCGGCGGCCTTGGGGCCGTGGCCGAGCCCGTCGGCGAGCAGCAGGGTGACGCGGTCACCGCCGTACACCCGGCTCCACGCGTCGCCGGAGTACTCGGCCCGGCCGAGCGGGACGTTGACGCCGCCGACACGCGGGCCCGGCAGGGGCTGCGGCCCCTGCGGCTCCTGCGATCGCTTGGCGGCCCGCTCGTGGCCGATGCGGGCCACGGCCACGGTGCCCCGCCCGAGGGCGCTGTGCAGGTCGAAGTCGTTCGCTATGCGCCGGCACGTGCCGAGGCCCGCCCCCAGGGAGGACGCGGTGGTGTAGCCGTCGCGCATCGCCGCCGCGATGTCCGGGATGCCGGGTCCGTGATCGAGCGAGACGATCTGCACGGACGTCTCCGGGGTGCCGTCGCCGCCTCGCTCGCCTCGCTCGACGAGGTTGATGACGACGCGCCCGCCGTCGGCGTGCCGCAGCAGGTTGGTCGCCAGCTCCGTCGCCACGAGCGCGGCGGTCGCGGTGCGGGGCGCGGGCAGCCCGGCGAGGGCGCTGGCCTCCTCGGCCGCCACCCGGACGTCGCGCACCCGGGTCGAGTCGTCCACCGGCACATCCCACACCCTGCTCATCAGACCCCCGGCCGGGACGGCGGTACGGCGGTGGCCCAGGCGGTGACGGTGACGGTGGTCCCCTCACCGGGACGGCTCTCCACCTCGAACTCGTGGACCAGCCGCTTGGCCCCGCTCATACCGAGACCGAGCCCGCCGCCGCTGGTGTAGCCGTCGGTCATCGCCTGGTCCAGGTCTCGGATGCCGGGCCCGCTGTCGACGAAGGCCAGCCGCAGTCCGCTCGACGGCCCGAGGCCCAGCGGGGTGATCTCCACATGGCCGCCCCCGCCGTGGACGAGGGTGTTGCGGGCCAGTTCGCTGGCCGCCGTGACGAGCTTGGTCTGCTGCACCAGCCCGAAACCGAGCTCGGCGGCCGCCTGCCGGACCTGCTGCCGCACCCAGGCCAGATCGGCGTCCGAGCCGATCGGCAGGCTCGTCGGCACGGCATGGCGGGAGGCCTGCATCAGGGACTCCCCTCACTGTGAGGCTCACCGGCGGCGAGCAGCTCCATCGCGCGTTCGACGTCCAGGGCCGTACGCAGTCCCGGCAGGGTGAGCCCCAGTTCGACCAGGGTGATCGCCACCGCCGGACGCATCCCGGCCAGCACCGTACGGGCGGCCAGCAGTCCGGCTCCGGCGGCGATCTCGGCGAGGACCCGCCCCAGGAAAGAGTCGACCATGTCCACGCCGGAGATGTCGATGACCACTCCGGTCACGCGGGTGTGCGCGATCCGGCCCGTGATGTCCTGCTGGAGCTGCTCGGCCATCCCGTCGTGCAGCTCTCCCTGGAGGGTGACCAGCAGGGTGTCGCCGAGCTGGAGGACCGGCACCGTGAAGGCGTGTCCTCCCGCGGGTCCGGGCACCGCCGCCCCGAACCCGCTCATCGCACGCCCGCGTCGGCCGCCGGGCCGGCTGACCGGAGCGGCGCGATCTCGACACCCTGCCGACTGAGCGCGTAGGCCAGCGCGTCCTCCAGGCTGGAGCGGGTGAGCACCGTGCCGAGGTCGATGCCCAGGTGGACGATGGTCTGGGCGATCGCGGGCCGGATCCCGGAGACGATGCACTCGGCGCCCATCAGCCGGGCCGCCGCGACCGTCTTCATCAGATGCTGGGCGACCAGCGAGTCGACCGTGGGCACGCCGGTGATGTCGAGGATGGCGAACCGGGCGCGCTCGGCGACGATCGCGTCCAGCAGGCTCTCCATGACGACCTGGCTGCGCGCGCTGTCCAGTGTGCCGATCAGCGGCACGGCTACGGTGCTCTCCCAGAGTTTGATCACCGGGGTGGACGCTTCGAGCAGCTGCTCCCGCTGCCGTGCGATCAGTTCCTCGCCCGCGCTGACCAGCGTCTCCATCACGACCAGACGCAGCGTGCCCATGAGCACCGTCAGGGCCAGCACACACTCCTGGGCCTCGGGGGCGTACGGGTCCGGGAACTCGGCGCGCAGCAGTTCGGTCACCGGCTCGCGCAGGGCGGCCACCTCGGCGGCGACCCCGTCCGGGTCGAGCCCCGTACGGGCGCGGGAGGCCGCCATCCGGCCCAACTGGTCGCGCACCGGCTCGAATCCGGGTGCCCGGATGTCCTCCGTCCGCCCGGCGGCCGCCACCGCGGCCAGCGCGGCGGCCACGGACCTGCCCGCGTCCACGGCCTCGTCCCGTGAGACGGTGAAGACCGTGCGGAACAGCGCGGCGTCCGCCCATCGTTGGGCGACCTGCTCGCGGCGCCGTTCGAGGAAGGCGCTCACCTGGTAATGGGCCGGCTCCTGTTCCACGTTCCGTTCCGAATCCGACACTTGCATCGCTCCCTCGCACGAGCCGGACCGAGGCCACGTGGCGGCGCCTCAGCCGTTACTTGCCGTATGACAAACATTAGTGGCGACGGGGGGCAACGCCAAACAACTGCCCACCGTCGTCCCCCGACCTGCGCCTTCCCCGTCCCTTATCGCCCACGCCAGTCCAGACACACCACCAGGGCGTCGTCGTCCGCGACGGGCCCGCCGCGATGGCCGTTCAGTTCGCGCAGGACGGCCCGGGGCACATCGGCGGCCGGGAGCAGCCGGGTCGACTGGATCGCCTTGGCCAGGGCGATGTCGCCGTACGCCTCTCCGCCCGGGGAGGCGACGTCGTACACCCCGTCGCTGACGAAGACGAGCCGGTCGCCGGGCTCGGCCCGGAGTTCCTGGGCCACGTAGTCGGTCTCCTCGAACATGCCGAGCGGCAACTGGGCGTCGAACTCGACCCGTTCCACCACCCCCCGGCGCAGCCGCAGCATTCGCGGGGACCCGGCGTCCACCGCCAGGACCCGCCCGGTGGCCAGATCGAAGTCGAGCATGAGCACGGACAGATAGCAGCGGCCCGAGTAGTGCGCGTAGACCGCCTGGTCGGCCAGGGCGGCCTGGTCGGCGAGCGGGAGACCGGCCCGGCGCGCGTTGCGCAGGGCGTTGATCGCCAGGTTCGTCAGCAGGGAGGCCTCGATGCCCTCGCCCATGCCGTTGGTGACGTACAGGCTGAGCCGGTCGGCCGTGGCGGACCAGTCGAAGTTGTCGCCGAAGATCGCGTACGCCGGTTCCAGCTGGGCGCCGAGCTCGTACTCGGGGCGGGCGCAGGAGCGGCCCGGCAGCAGCTGCCACTGCATCTCGGCGGCGAGGGTGAGGCGGTCCCTGCGGCGTGCCTGGAGGTACACGTCGGTGTCCCGCTCGGCGACGACGACCTCGTGCCCCAGCACCTGGGCGATCTCCGCCAGTTCGCCGAGGCAGCCGTCGGCGTGCTCGCCGCCCGGCAGGACGACGGTCAGCACCCCGAGCCGGTCGCCGCGCACGGTGACGGGCAGATGCGCGCGTACGACATCACTCGACGGGATCTCCACATACGGTTCCTGCGCCCCGAAGGCCCGCCCCGCCGGGCTGTTGTGCACGGACACCGGCTGGAGGGTGTGCGGCGGCACGGACACCGGCTGAAGCACCGTCATTCCGTAGTCGGCCAGGAAAAGCTCGACGGAGTCCGCCGCGTACTGATCGGTCAGTACACGACGGACCGCGTCCAGCAGCTGATGGGGGGCCGCCGTGCGCAAGGCGCGCTCGGCGGCCACGAATCTGTTCACGATCGTCGTCACGATGGTCGACACACCAATCCTTGGTCTGAATATGCTGTGGGCGGCCGTGCCCCTTGCCCGGACCGCCCCCGGTTCTTCGCGCGCCTAGTACGCTGACGGCCATCCCGGTGCCTGCGAGAGTGTGACTGTGACTTCCCTCCGACCCCGCCCTGAGCCAGCAGAGGTCGCCCGCCTGACCTCAACGGCCGCGGAGTTGCTGGAAGTCCTCTGGGGCCGGGCCTCGACGGCACCCGCCTCCGCCTCCCAGTTGCGCGTGCTGCTCATCCTCGAACACCACGAGGGCATCAACCTGCGCACGCTCGCCGACTCCCTGGCCTCCACCCCGCCCTCGACGAGCCGGCTCTGCGACCGGCTGCAGGCGACCGGGTTCGTCGAGCGTGTGGTGAGTCCGGTGGACCGGCGCGAGGTACGCCTGCGGCTGAGCGGCCGGGGCCGTACGTTCCTCGCCGATCTGCGGGTACGACGGGAGCAGGCGCTGCGCGAGGTGCTCGACCAGATGCCCGGGGCCAAGCGGGTCGCGCTGCTGCAGGGCCTCGAGGCGTTCTGCGACGCGGCGGCGGCCCGGATACACGACGACTCCGTTGAATCCGACGACTCCCGCGCGCCCGGCACCCGGACGGCCTGAACTCCTCCCCACTGCACAGCCCCACCCTCCCGTCCCGTACCGTCACAGACTGTTGCGGGTACCCCCGCACCGCCCCGACCTGCACCGACTGTGTTCAACGTCTCGATGGGGCATATGCGGGGCATGAGCCGGAGGACTGCGGGTAGCGGCGCTGGAGGTGGCCTGTCGGGGGATGGGAGCGGGCCGGGACTAGAGGGAGGGCCCGTGACGGCGACCACGCGCATCGGCACGACGACGGATTCCGGTACCGGGACCGATGAGGTGCTGCCCCGGATCGCCGAGCCGCAGAAGCTCGCCCCGCAGGACGCGCGCGGGCTGACCGGGCAGTTCCTGGAGCGGCTCGCCGTGCTGGAGGAGGGCACTCCCGAACACCAGTACGCGCGCAACACGCTCATCGAGATGAACATGTCGCTGGTGCGGTTCGCGGCCCGCCGGTTCCGGGGCAGCGGCCAGGCGATGGAGGACGTCGTCCAGGTCGGCATCATCGGGCTGATCAAGGCGATCGACCGCTTCGAGGTCTCCCGCGAGGTGCAGTTCACCAGCTTCGCGGTGCCCTACATCGTGGGTGAGATCAAGCGGTTCTTCCGTGACACGTCCTGGGCCGTGCACGTGCCGCGCCGCCTCCAGGAAGCCCGTACGGAACTCGCCAAGGCCACCGAGGAACTGGCCTCCCGCCTCGGCCGCGCGCCCCGGGTCGCCGAACTGGCCGCCCTGATGAACATCAGCGAGGAGCAGGTCGTCGAGGCCCAGGTCGCGGCGAACGGCTACCTGTCCTCGTCCCTCGACGCGACGGTCGGCGGCGACGCGGACGAAAGCGACGCGACGCTCTCGGAGTTCATCGGCGAGGAGGACCCGGCCCTCGAACTGGTCGAGGACTTCCACGCCCTGGCCCCCCTGCTCGCCGAACTCGACGAACGCCAGCGCCTCATCCTCCACCTGCGCTTCGTCGAGGAACTCACCCAGGCGGAGATCGGTGCCCGGCTCGGCATCTCCCAGATGCACGTGTCCCGACTGCTGTCCCGGACGGTGGCACGGCTGCGGACGGGGATGCTGACGACGGGGTGACGCCGCCCGCTGCCCCGAGAACGAACCGAGCCCCAGTTCAGAGTCTCTGAACTGGGGCTCTTCGGTAGGCCCTGTGGGACTCGAACCCACAACCAATGGATTAAAAGTCTGATGAGCGCTCATGACGCCTCACCCCGTCATGTTCAGCTCACCCCGTCGCGCCCCATGGAGTGCAGGTCAGCGGAAGTTTCACTCCACCCGCTGGGGGTGCTTCACCCCGTCTCGCCCCACGGTGTTGCACGCTCTTACGTGGCGTTCGGTTGAGCACCGGCTGAGCAGACAGGGCCCCTGACCTGCTGGTCAGGGGCCCTGTGCCTGTCCTTCAATACTACGTCCGCGCCCGCTCGTTGTCAGTGCTGCGCCGTACCGTGAGAGTCGTCCATTACAGCGTCTGCTGGCTGCGGCGCTTCCGCCCTCTGCTCCGGTCTCGGGCCCGGGGCAGAGGGCGCGTCATCGGACCGTCGAGCCCGCGGTACGGCCGCCGCCGCCTTCTCCGTCAGCTCGTCCTCGTACTCCTCGAACAGCTCCATGTAGGTATCGCTGGTCAAGGTGATCGTCGAGTGGCGCAGCTTCACCTTCGCGTCATGCAGGTCTCCCCCGCCCGCCTTCACCAAAGCGGCGGCACCATGGCGGAGGTCGCGAAGGTTGATGGGCGGTAGGCCGGCGGCCTCGGAGATGCGGCGGAACGACTTCGACACGAAGTCCGGATGCAGCCACGCGCCATCCTCGGCGGTGAACATCTTCCCCGTGTCCGTCCAGTCCAGGGTGTCCTTGCCCTTCTGCCGTTCCTCAGCGGCCCGCACGTTCCACTCCTCGCGCTCCCGCTGCTGCCGCTCGCGGTGCTGGAGGAGGACCCGCACGGTGCCTGCGTCCAGCTTCACGATGCCGACGGACCCGTCCGTCTTCGGCGCTGTCTCGATCGGCGTCCATCCATCCACCACGATCTCGGCGGACACCCGGATCTCCTTGCGCTCAGGCGAGAAGTCCGACCACCCCTGACCGACGCCCTCGCCGCGGCGAAGCCCGTGGTGGGAGATCAGGTGGAACAGTGCGTACAGCCGGTCCGTCTCGGCCTCGTCGAGGAAACGGCCGAGCTGGGTGGGCGTCCACACCATGACCGGGCCTGGCTTCTCCCCAGTCTTCCGCCAACGCGCGACCCGCTCGTCTGTCCACAGCAGACCCTTGGGGCGGGCCGCCGCCGACAGCTCGACGTGGGCGGCCGCGTTGAAGGTGATCAGCTGCTTCGCGATCGCCCGGTTCAGTGCCATGCGGAGCGTGCGGCGGACGGCTTGTTTCGTGGCCGGGCCGGTGATGCGGCGAAAAGGCGGCATCTCGGCGAGCTTGGCCCGCTCGGCCGCCAGCTGCGCGCGCTCGCTGGCCTTGGGCGCCCCGGGCCTGCCGCGCTTGCAGCGGGCGACTTGCTCGCGTCGAGCGGCGTTCTCGGCCTTGATGACGTCGTTGCGGTCGTCGATCGCGGCGAACATGTCCTCAACGTGGCCGACGGTCAGCCGGTCCAGGCGCAGGTGCCCGATCGCGGGCTTGAGGTGGACGCGGATGTGGCTCGCGTAGCCGTGGTTCGTGGTGGCCCTGGTGGCCTTGTTCGCCATGACGTGGTCGAGCCAGTCGCCGACCGTCGTCTTCCCGTCCAGCGGTACGCCGACGCCCAGCTTGCGGGACACCTCGGTGGGCTCGGGAATGGGGCCGCGCGTCTTCTGCAGCTCGGCGAGAAGGTCGCCGACTCGGCGGAGGCCGTCTTCGTCGTCGCCGGCCAGGTCGAGGATGGCGCGGATGCGGTCGAGGTCTTTCTGCGCGTCCGTAGATTTCGCGTACCCGGTGCGCTGGAAGCGGCGACGCTCGCCGGTCGCGTCCTCGGGTAGTTCCTGACTGACGCGGTACTTGCCGTGCGACCGCTTCGACAGGTCGGGGCACTTCGCACCGAGACGCTTTCCGTCGGGGCCGCGGCATTCACACCGCTTGCTGATGCCGCCGGCGCGGCGCAATACGGGCATCGGCTGCCCCTCCTGCTTCTCGTGCTCCCTGTTGAGCTGGGAAGGAAGGACAGGGCCACTGGGCGGGAGAGGTCGCCCTGGGCCACCGTGTCGCTTCTACCCCTGTCAGTCCGAATTGGGCGGCATCTCAGGCTGGCTGATATGCCCCAGTCCCACGTCAAGAACAAACCGGGCGGTTTCGTTCAGGCTGTCGAGTATCTCCTGGGGTTCCGCCCCCTTCTTGACCGCGAAGGCCAAGCCGTGCTTGCTCTTGATCGGTACGATCACCTCCCCTTCTGGTAGATCTTCACTGAAGAAGTACCAGGCTCGCGCCTTGGCCGGTGACTCCATGCAGCAGCCCCCATGCTCCGCTCATGCGTTCGAATGCACCATCAGACCAGCACCTTCCTGCCCGTCGGTGTCCGGACATGATCGCACCGTGGGTACTGAATCTCTACGGTTTGCAAAGAATTGTCACTCTAAGTGATTCCGTGGGGAGAGGGTCGGTCAGCGATCCTCGTCCCCATCAGGCGGAACTAGCGTGTCAATGAGGCGCATTAGTCGGTCGCGCTGCTCCGCAGGAATCCGGTCAAGTTTCCTCACATAAGCGACCGCTTCCCCCGTTCCGCTACGCAGGGGGTCCACGCCATGGAACTGCTGCCCGGCGGCGTCCTGCATTCGCTCGACCGGCAAGCGCGCCGCTTCGGCGAGGGCGCACAGCTCTTCGTACACCGGCGGCGTGATCTTCTCCCCCGTCTCAAGCCGGTAGATCCACCCTCGGGTGACACGCACACCACTGACGGGGTCGACGGCTCGCGCCGCGAACCTGTCCAGGCCCTCGTTGAGCTCCGCCCTGCGATTTCGAATCAGGTCGGAGAGCTGTGTTCGCCGTTCAGGGTTGCCGGTCATCTCGCCGGGTTCGATCTCCTCAGCCGCCATGGGCGTCATCCTGCCACTCCTGGGGTCCATGTCATTCAAGCGCCGTTCAGGATCCATGCACGTTACTGATGCGTACGGGCAGGTCACGTGCGGCGTTCATTCAAGTCACTGCACGGATTGTTCAACAGATAAGGCAACCCTGGCTAGGTAGCGCAGAGGCATTGGCCGATTACAGACGCGCGCCCCCGACCCTTCAACACGCTGGACAAAGCGTTCATCTCATGGAATGCTCACGGCCATCTCGTTCAACGTGCAGAACGAACCATCCCATGAGGTGAACGTGAGCAAGGAAGCCAGCACACCCACGAGGTACGCGGTCCACAGCGCTGACCGCCTCAAGCTCCTCATGGAGCGCACCGGCACCGGTGAACCCGTCACCAGCCGCGAACTCGCCGAGAAGGCGGGAGTCGCCCACGGCACTATCGGCGCCCTGATGAACGGGCAGCAGCGGACCGTCCCCGAGCCCAAGGCCAAGGCCATCGCCGCCGCCCTCGGCATCGACCTGCTGGTCCTGTTCGTGCCGATGGAGCGCGCCGGCCGCGTCTTCATCCCTGCGCAGGTGGCCGTATGAGCACCGCCACCGAAGCACTCACGCCCGAGCAGGTCCTGGCCCTCCCCGCCATGCCCGCCGTGAAGCAGGCATTCGCCGCGATGAACATCGGCGAGGGCACCGGCTACCAGCTCATCCGCGACGGCGAGTTCCCCATCCCGGTCGTCGAGTTCGGCCGCGCGAAGCGTGTGCGCAAGACCGAGCTGTGCGCCTTCCTCGGTCTCTCCCAGTCCGCCGCTGTCGAGGTCCAGTCGACAGCGGCCACCAACGACGGCGCCCCCGGGGTCCAGCCGGGGGCGCCGTCCCAGCAGTCCGAATCCACCCGCGCCAGCAAGTAGAGAACGGGGTCCGCTCATGGCTGAGCTTCCCACGGTCGCAACCGCGACCACCACGCCGGAGGTGGCCCGCGCCCTGGCCGGCATCGAGGCAGCCAAGCTGCTCGCCGACAAGGACGTCACCGAGTGCCTCGACGCCATCGGTGACCTCGTCCGAATCACCGGGGCCCCGAACGCCATCTTCGCCTGGGTCCGTCACATCTTCGGCCGCGAGAACCTCCGGCAGTACGCCGCGCAGCAGCACCTCAAGCTGCACGAGTCCCGAGCCAGCGAAGAGGAGCAACTGGACCGCACGGTCATCATCTGGACCGTCGACGGTGAAGGGCTCGCCATCGTGCCCGCCGGTCAGGACCCGGCGACCACACTGCTGCAGCTGCGCGAGGAGATCGCCCAGCGGGCCGAAGAGAAACAGCGCGCCGGCGACTTCCAGGCGTCCGTCCAGGCCGGACACGTCGAGGCCGTCGACACCTGGCACGCGCGCACCACCCAGGCGCAGCAGTGACCGCCCCTACGGCGCAGGCCCGGGATACCCCGGGCTGTACGCCCGCCACCCAGACGATCGCTGGCCTGCTGGTCATCGATCCGGAGCGATGCCGGGCTCGCTACGAGTGCTACCGGCCCGGGTGCCCGAAGCCCCGCGAAGAGCCGATCAAACCCTCCGCCATCAGGGCGTTCATCGACGGGATCAAGTCCCGCCACCTGAGCCAGTACCACGGGGGGACCCCTTGACCGACGAACAGTCACCCGACCTCCGGGCCGTAGCCCGCGAACTGCACGACGCAGGTCTGTGCGTCCTCCCCGTTCGGGCCGACGGGACCAAAGCCCCCGACGTCCGCAGCTGGATGCAGTACAAGGTCAACCGATCCACGCCCGAGGACCACGACCGCTGGTTCGGCGACGGCCAGCGCACCGGCATCGGCGTCGTCACCGGCGCCGTCTCTGGCAACGTCGAACTGATCGAGTTCGAGGGCCTGGCCGTCAAGGAAGGACTCCTCGACGAGGTCGCCGAGCTGGCCCAAAACAGCCAGCTCGGCGACCTCTGGGAAGCCGTCACAACCGGCTGGGCCGACCGATCGCCCTCCGGCGGCGTCCACTACAAGGTCGTCGTCAAAGGCAGGCCCGCCGCAGCGAACACCAAGCTGGCGCGGCGCCTGGCCCGAGAAGACGAGTACACCCCGGAAGAGCGGCAGCGCGTCGCCGAGAAGCCCGGCACGAAGATCGTGCGGGTCCTCATCGAGACGCGCGGCGAGGGTGGCTTCGTCGTCATCGCCCCGTCGCACGGCTCCACTCACCCCAGCGGCGAGCCCTACACCCGGCTCTCGGGCGGGCCCACGACCATGGCCGTCGTCGAGCCGGAGGAACTCGACGCGCTCTATGCCCTCTGCCAGGCGTTCGACGCGATGCCCATGCCCGAGGCGCCGAAGACCGCGCCCCGGCCCGCACCGCCGCGCTCGGACGGGACCCTGCGGCCCGGCGACGACTTCGAGGCCCGGGCCACGTGGGAGGAGATCCTCCGCGGCACCTTCCGGCCACTGAGCACCCGCGGCAGCGAGACCTACTGGGGGTGGGCTGACGGCGTCGGTGGTGTGAAGGCCACGACGGGCAAGGACGAGCACGACAGGCTGTACGTCTTCACCACCAGCAGCGAATTCGCCGCCGAGGTGCCGTACAGCAAGTTCGGTGCCTACGCGCTGCTGAACCACGGCGGCGACCACAAGGCCGCCGCGCGGGAGCTGGCCCGGCTCGGCTACGGCAGTCGGCACCTCGCCGTGGCCGGGGCCCGCCCCGCTGCGCCCGCCGCCCCGGCCCCGGCCGAGGCCCCCGCCGAGGACGAGCACGAGGACCAGGCGCCCGCGGACGACACGGCCGGCGACCCGCAAGGCTTCGACTACGCCGACACGTTCGGCCTTCCCCGCTCAGTGCGCACGCCCTACGACTACCGGGTCACCGGCCGCGGGGTGGAGGTGCTCAGCACCAGCGGTGAGAACTGGCAGCGCGTGACGTTCGCACCGCTGGTCATCGCCGCGACGTTCGAGGACCCCGAGGGTGACCAGTACGTCGAACTGTCCTGGATCGACCGGAGCCTCGGCCGGCCTCGCCGCATCTCCCGCATCGTCAGCCGCGAGACCGCGAAGCGCGGCCGGAAGCTGATCGAGACACTCGGATCCGCCGGCCTGCCCGCGGTCGAGGGCGACGCCCGGGCCGTCGAGAAGTGGCTGGCCGAGTTCGAGGCGGCCAACGTCGGCCGCATTCCCTCCGAGCAGCTGGCCCGGTGGCTGGGCTGGCAGGACGACGGCACGTTCGTCTCCTCGCCGGAGGACGGCATCAAGGTCGACGTCCCCTTCGAGGAGCAGCGCGGCCCGGCCCGCGCGCACGCCAGGAAAGGGACGCTGGATGGCTGGCGCGAGACCGTCGCCCACCTGGCCGCCTTCCCTGTCCCGCGCGTCGCCGTCGCGGCCGCGCTCGCCGCTCCCCTGCTGAAGCCGCTGGGCCTCAACTCCTTCACGCTGGACATCTCCAGCCGATCCACCAAGGGCAAGACCACCGCCCTTCAGTGCGCGCTCAGTGTCTGGGCCGACCCGTCCGAGCACGCCAGCGCCATGTCCAACTGGCGTACGACGCTGTACGCGATCGAGAAGCGGCTCAACCTGGTCCGAGGGATCGTCACCGTCTTCGACGAGACGATGGCCGTCACGGACGACACCCTGATCGACGAGGTGCTGTACCAGCTCCCGATGAACCACGGGAAAGCTCGCAGCGGCGGCGCGTTCGGCAACATGCTCCCCTGGGAGACCATCCTCCTGTCCTCCGGCGAGCGGCCGGCGCTGAGCTTCACAACCAGCCAGGGCGCGGCGGCGCGCATCCTCGGAACGACGATCGCGCCGTTCGGCGAGGGCGGGGGTGCGGCGGCGGCCGCGGCGCGGGAAGGCGTGCTCGCCAACCACGGGCATGCCGGGCCGGAGTTCATCCAGTACATCCTCAGCGGCCTCGCCCAGCCGAACGGGCGGGACGCTCTGAAGCAGCGGCACCGCGCCCTGGTGGACGAATTCCGTGGCGCTGGGGACATGACGAACCGGCGCGCCCCCATGGTCGCTGCCCTGGTACTGGCGGAGACCTTGGCGTGCGGCATCGGGCTGCTGCCGTTCGAGCCGCTCGACCATGACGTGTGGCGCGGCCTGTTCACCGCCCACAACCCCACTGACAACCGCCCCGAGATGGCGCTGGACGTCCTGCGGGAGTACGTGGCAGGCCACGCTCACGAGCTGTTCAGCGCGTCCCGAGCGGTCCTCGGGGAGCGCCCGCCCTACGCCGGGTGGCTGGGCGTCATCTCGGCGAAGAACGGCGTCCAGACGGTCGCCCTGCTGCCCGAGCGCGTCCGAAAGATCCTCGCCGACGCCGGATATTCCCTCGACGCGGTCGTGGGCAGCTGGGTCGACGCCGGATATCTGGAGACGCTCAAGAGCCAGCGCCCGCCGCACCTGGTGCCTCGCCGCTTCGACGGCGCCCGGGCCAAGTGCCTCGCTTTCACCCCCGAGGGCATGCCCTTCGGCGAGCAGGACGAGGCGGCATGACGGCCGCCAGGGCGGTGGTACGCACGGAGTGCGTACCACCGTCGCCCCGCCGTTCTCGCAGGTCAGACGCGTCTCAGCCGTCACTTTCGGGCCGGTACGCAGCAGCCCGGAAAAGACACCCCTCAGGCGTGGGCGCGTGTGCGTGCCTGCGTGTGCGTGCCTGCGCACATCGACCCCTGTCTGTTTCTGCGTACCTGCGTACCACTGTCTCTAGAGAGAGACATAACAGCAGGTCAGAGCCCATTTTTGCCCGGTACGCAGCCGGTACGCAGCCGGTACGCAACGCGTACCGCCCCTCTCCCCTCTCCACCGAATCGAGGTGACGCATGTCCTTCACCCCCCGCCCCTACCAGCTCGACGCCATCGAGGCGCTGCGCCAGGGCTGGGCCGACGGCAAGAACCGTGTGGCCGTCGTCCTCCCGACCGGCGCCGGCAAGACCGTCGTCTTCTCCCACCTGGCCCACCAGATGCTCGACAGCCTCGGCGGCCGCCGAGCCCTCGTCATCGCGCACCGTGAAGAGCTGATCGAGCAGGCCGCTTCCAAGCTGCTCGCCGTCGACCCGATGCTGCGCGTCGGCATCGTCAAGGCCCAGCGCGACGACCACGCCGACGCCGACGTGATCGTGGCCAGCGTCCAGACCCTGGCCGTCGCCCGCCGCCGCGAGGCCATCCGGGATATCGGCCTGATCATCGTGGACGAGTGCCACCATGCGGCCGCCCCCACCTACATGGAGGTACTCCGGCACTTCGGCGCCTGGGACGGCGTCCCGGTGGCCGGTTTCACCGCGACGATGACCCGGGAGGACGGCGGCCTGGCCGAGGTGTGGGAGGACGTCGTCTTCCGCCTGGACATCCTCGACATGATCAGCGACGGCTACCTCTGCGACGTCCGCGGCAAGAGCATCACGGTCGACACCTTGGACCTCAACAAGGTGAAGACCCGCGGTGGCGACCTCGTCGACGGGCAACTGGGCAAGGCCCTCGAAGACTCCGGCGCCCTCGACGCCATCGCCAAGGCCTACCTGGACCACGCGGCCGACCGGCCCGGGGTCGTCTTCACACCCACCGTGGCGACCGCCCAGCAGGCCGCCGCCGCGCTGGAGGCCGTGGGCATCAAGGCAGCCCCGGTGTGGGGCGACATGGGCCGCGACGAGCGACGCGCGACCCTCGCCCGCTACACCGCAGGCGAACTCCAGGTGCTCACCAACTGCATGGTTCTCACCGAGGGATTCGACGCTCCGCACACCAGCTGCGTCGTGGTCGCGCGCCCGACCAAGTCGGCCGGCCTGTACGTGCAGATGGTCGGCCGCGGGCTCCGGCCAGCGCCCGGCAAGACGGACGCGTTGCTGCTGGACGTCATGGGCGCCGCGAGCCGCCACAAGCTCGCCAGCATGGTCGACCTCACTGACCGGGAGATCGGCCAGGCCGAGCCGGGCAAGAGCCTCCGGCAGGTCGCCGAGGAGCACGCGGCCGCCGAGAAGCGCCGAACGCTGACTGCCCGGGTCGAGGCCGAGGAGATCAACCTGTTCGGCTCGTCGGCGATTCGCTGGCTGCGCACCCCGGACGGCATCTGGTTCATCCGCCTGACCGGCGCGATGTTCCTGTTCCTGCAGCGGGACCCCGGGACCCGGCTGTACCGGATGCGCCGCTGGACCGAGGCGCACGGCGTGCACCCGCCCAAGGACGACGTGGCCCGGCCGCTGCCGGAGGCACTGGCGTGGCTGGAGCAGCAGGCCAAGGTGCTGGCGCCGGGGGCGTTCGTCTCCCGCCAGGCCCGTTGGAGGGCCGGGAAGCCCAGCCCGAAAGCTCTGGGCCTGTGCCGCCGCCTCGGCATCACGGTGCCGCGCGGCGCGTCGGCCGGCGACGTCGCCGACCTGATCGACCAGGACCGCGTCGGCCGCGTCCTGGGCCAGCTCGTCCTTCCCACCGCCGCGTAGCGGTCCGGGCCTGCCCTTAACAGGCCCGGACCTCCACCCATCACACCACGGAGGAACCCATGACCAGCGATCGCCACCTCGCCCTGATGGGGCTCATGAACGAGATCATCGCCCCGAGCCGCACCTACCAGCAGTGCGTCCGCCGGGCCTCCGCCGCCAGCAGCATCAGCCCGCAATACGACGCGGCCGTCAAGCGCGGCAACGCAGCCCTCGACGACATCGAGGAGGCAGTCCGCCGCTGGGTCGCCAAGTACCCCGCGCCCGTCGCCGACGCCCCCGACCCCACCCCGCTCCGCTGGGGCCTCAACGACGTCATGTGGGGCGACGACGACACCGTCACCGTGCTGCTGTCCGGGCCCGACGGCGAGCCGTACTGGCTGGAGCTCGATCCCGAACGTGCCGCCGTATTGCGGCAGGACCTGGCCGGACCCCAGGACGAGGAGCGGGCCGACACCGAGGAGCAGCCCGCGCCCCGCACCCAGCAGTGCGGCCACGACGACTATCACGACCCGCACGAGTGGGCCGACCAGCCGCACGTCTGGTGCCCCGGCCACAGCCTCGACGCCGATGAGGCGCAGCCGTGACCGCCCGCCCCCGGTGCCCGCGTGGGCACTTCCTCGCCGCGTCCGGCACCTGCCGCTGCGAACTGCCCCGCCCCCGCTGGGCCGCCGACCTGTGGGGCCAGGGCCTCACCGCCCGCCAGCGCCACAGCATCACCACCATCCCCCTCACCGGGAGGTTCCTGTGACCCGCACAACCCGCGCCCTCGGCTGGGCGTACCTGCTCGCCGCCCTCCTCACCGGACACTGCGCCATCAACAGCGTCCGCAACGAGGCCTGGTGGCACGGCGCCGGCCTGTTCGTCGCCTCGCTGCTCCTGGGCGTCGCCCTCGCCCGCGAGTACGTCGCCGCCGACGAGCGCCGAGCGGCCGCCGTGAAGGCCGAGCGTGCCGCCCGCCTCCGCGCCTGGGCGAGCCAGACGAAGCCCGACCTGGAAGACGGCTGTTGCGAGCGCTGGTGGACCAGCTGCGGCACCGAGCACGACGACCTGCCCAACTGCACCAGGAAGGACCAAGCCGCATGAGCCCGCAGCGCTACACCGCCGACACCATCACAGACGACGCCCTGGACGAGCTGTACGAGAACGCGAGCCGAGGCTGGCGCCGCGGGGACGAGTGGAAGGACCGGGCGCGGAAGGCCGAGCGTGCCCTTGAGCGGGTCGAGGCCCTCGCATACCGGTGGGAAACCGCCCTCCCGGTCGACGAGCCCTACGCCCGCAGCCTCCGTGCCGCCCTTGCGGGCCCGAAGGAGAACAGCACCCCGTGACCTGCGAACTGTGCGGCAACGCGGCCAGCGGCTACCTGTGCAACCGGCACCGGGAGCAGCTGGCCGCGCGCCTGCAAGAACTCCCAGCCCTATACGCCGAGGTCGGCGAGTGCCTCGTGCCCCGCCGCACCGGCTACAGCGACATCGTGGCCACCAAGAGCGCGGCCGGCCCCCGCTCCCCAGTCAACGAAGACGTCCTCGACACGGTCAACGTGGCCCGGGCCACCGAGGTAGTCCACTCGTGGCGGGCGGACGTCCGACGGCTGCGCTGGCCCCACCGCGGGGCCCCGCCGCCCGCCCGGCTGGACGCCGACTGCCGATGGCTCGCCCAAGAGCTGGACTGGATCGTCGCGCAGTACCCGGCGGCCGGCGACCTCGCGCGCGAAGTGGCCGAGCTGAACAGCGCGGTGCGCTCGATCGTCGGCGACCCGGAGCCGCGGCCGCAGCGTCTCGGCCATTGCGTGGCGCTGGTGGGCGAGGGCGTGGTGTGCGGGGCGGTGATCTCCCGATTGCCCGGCGAGACGCAGCTGACATGCAGGTGGTGCAGGACTGAGTACGGGCCCGACGACTACCTGATGTTGGCCCACTTCCAGCCCGGCGAGGCCGCCTGACCCCCTGGGGGCGTCACTCTCGTGGCGGGATCCGCCCACCAATCGTATTCAATAGCTTGAACAAAGCGTTCAGGTTGTGGAATGCTCGATGTACACGAAAGGCCGGGCAGCAGCTCGGGGGTTGCAGCCCCCGGCGCGCGCACCGCCCGGCCCTTCACCGCACATCCTGATCAGACCAGGAGTCGGCATGACCGATCATTTCGCGCGCTCCAACAGCGCCGCAACCTCTCCTAAGGCGGCCCGTGTCGCCGAGCTGCACCGCCTCTGCGACGAGGACTACGCCAAGGGCAAGCAGCAGCGCGCCACCGCCGGCCCGGCCCCGGCCTACAACCCGCTCGCCGTCACCGACCGCAGCCAGACGACCGTCAAGCCGAGCAACCTCGACATCGCCATCAGCGTCGCCCAGCAGCTGCTCGACAGCGACCAGGTCCTCTCCCTGCGCGAGGCCCTGCGCCTCCTGCTCCGCGCCCTCGGCGCCGAGCCCGCGCAGGCCCCCGCCGGCCGCTGCCCGGCCGCGCTCCCCGACGACCCCACCCCGTGCGACGGCTCGCCGATCGTGACCGTCATCGACCGCCGCAACGCGGGCGTTGACGCGTGCGAGCGCCACGGTGTCCGTCTCCTCACCCTGCTGAACGGCAGCTACGTCATCAGCCTCCCGGACGCCCCGGCCGGTACCGCCGCCCGCGTCTTCCGCGCCGCCGACGGGCCGCACGGGGGTGGCCAGTGAGCACCTACGACCCGTTGCACGAGCCGGGCAAGTCGCCGTCCGGGCCCTTCGACCTCGACGTCGAGCTCGCCGTCACCCGGCAGATCCTCGACGAGACCGCCGGCCTGAACATCCACGATGCCGTCGACATGCTGAAGGCCGCCTTCTCCCTGAACGCCCGCCTGCGGTGCCTGCTGGCCGCGATCGAGTCCGAGCGGGGTGAGCGCCGATGACCCGAGCCCTGTTCCTCGTCCTGGTCCTGCCCTTGCTGGCCGCCGAGTGCGTCGCCCAGTTCGTGCTGCGCGACCAGGAATGGGCCACCGTCTTCGCCCTGCTGGCTCTTGCTGTCATCGCCGTCCGCTGGGCCCTCGGCCCGCCGGCCAGCGAGGAGCAGTGCCCGGCCGACTGCCCCAAGTGCGCTGAGTCGCTGTCCGGGGGTGAGTCATGAGCACCCTGACCGCGTGGGCACAGACCCACCCGTGGGCGGCCGGCGCTGCTGGCGTCGCCGCCCTGGCCGTAGCCGCGATCCTGCTGCGGCCCTTGCGCCGCACCCCGGCCGCCGTAGCAGTCGCCTCCCTCGCCGCGATGGCCTGCACCGCCTACAGCGCAGACACCAGCTGGCGCTTCGCCGAACACGAACTGGCCATGGTCGACCCCGGCGAGCGCGCCGCCCTGTTCGCCGCCGCTGAACTCGCCCTGTTCGCCTGCGCCCTCATGGCCCGCCAGAACCTGCGCACCCAAGGCGCCCCGGGTACACCCGGTGTACTCGTCTGGGTGATCACCGGAGTACAGGTCATCCCGGCGTACTCCGAGTCCGGGTTCATCGGCGGCACCGTTCGCGCCGTCGTGGGCCCCGTACTCGCCGCGCTCCTGTGGCACCTCGCCATGGGCATCGAGTTGCGACACACCAAGCCCGACGCCGAGTCGGCCGGGCTGCTCGCTGTGCTCGCCCGAGAGGTACGCGAACGGCTCCTGTCCCGCCTCGGCCTGGCCGTGCGCGACCGGTCCGCCGAGCAGATCTCCCGCGACCGGTGGACCGTGAAGGCGGTCGCCCTGGCCGCGAAGCTGTCCGAGATGAAGCCCGGTCAGCGTGGCCGTGCCCGTGTCGCCCGGCGCCTGTCCGTGGCCGTGGGTAAGGCGCAGGCCGGCGCCTCCGATGAGCAGCGGCAGAAGCTGCTCGACCTGCTGGCGGCCCGCCGCCACGCGGCCTCCCTCGCCACGATCGACCTTCCCTCGCCGTGGCAGCCCGAGTCGGAGCCGGTCGTCGAGTACACGGAGCTGGTCGACGCCGAGCCGTACCCGGCACCCTCGAACGCTGTACCCGAGGGCGCACGGCTGCTGCCGATCGTGGCCCGGCCCGAGCCCCAGAAGTACCGGCTCGACCACTTCGCACGGCGCTACGTCCCCGTCGAGAAGCCCGCCGAGCAGGCCCCCGTACTTGCCGCCGAGGCGCCGCGTACCCGCACCGAGGTACGCGCCGAGTACGTACCCGAGCCCGTACCTGACGACGAGCAGGGCAACCCGGCGCAAGAGGACCCGCTCACCGAACTCGGCCTCGGCTGGGCTGCCGAGCAGTTCAAGGAGGAGCTGCTGGCGGGCACCGTCCCGTCCATCCGGGCCATCAAGGACCGGCTGCATGTCGGCCAGAACCGGGCCAAGGAGATTCAGGACGGCTTCAAGCAGGCTCAGGCCGCGTGGGCGCTCGCCGGATCGGGGGCGACGTCGTGAGTGACGCCTTGGAGAAGGCCGAGGCCGCCGTCGCCAAGGCCGAGAGCAACTCGGACGTCCTCGCCGTGGCCATGGCCGCGCTGGAGCTCGCCAAGGCAGCCCAGGCCCAGCAGCCCGCCCAGCACCCGGCCTGCCAGCACCAGCCCAAGCAGGGCCGGAGCGCGGGTGAGTGGCTGGGCATCGCCTGCGCAGTGTGCGTCGGCGGTGTCGGGATCGCGTTCGCGTCGCTGGCTCTGGCCATCCTCGGCGGCGTCGCCGCGATCGTCGTCCTGGTCCTGCGGGACATGTGGCGCGACATGAAGAAGGGCCGCTGACCTGCCCTTCCGTCCCCCACGGCCCGCCCGTGGGGGAGCGGTGGGGCCGGACAGCCCGGCCCACAACCCGAGAGGACCCCGCCGTGCACGACACCACCGAGACCACCGCCCCGGCCGCCCCGCAGCAGGGCACCCACCAGTACCTGCTCACCCTGCAGGTGCCCATGGGTGGCGGCTTCGCCGTCGGTAGCTGGACCGGGACGTGGACCCCGCACCCGGGCACGACCCGCCACGACCTCTACCTGGCGCTGCGCGACGACATCGCCAGGAAGAACCCGGAGTACGGCGACGCGTCGGTGCTGTTCTTCGACGTCCAGTCCAACCAGATCTGACGACAACTTAGGGGCGATTGCCATGGACCGCATCAAGCACCTGAACTGCGCCGACGAGGCCCTGCTCCGAGCCGAGCGTCTCGCCGGATACGCGGAGGACGCCGCCCACAGCCACAACGACCGGCACCGGGCGGAACCGTTCGCCGCAGTCGGCGCCCTGTGGGCGGACATCGCCCGCACCCACGCCGCCCTCGCCGCCGCCCTGCCCGAGCAGACCGACGAGACGGAGGACACCGATGTCTGAGCCCGAGGTGAAGCTGACGCTCAGCGAGAAGGCCGCCATCGTCCGCCTGGAGGTGAAGGGCCTGCGCCGCGCGGCCGCCGGCATCACCCACCAGCCGGACATCGACCGCGGCATCGAGCGCATCAAGGACAAGGCCCGGAAGCGGGCCGCCAGCAAGAAGTAGCTACGCCCCGGGGCGGCGTCCACCGCCAAGCAGACCGCCGCCCCGGGCCCCGGACCGCCCTACAGAACGACCGGAGAGACCAGCATGACGGACACCTTCGTACCCGCCAACGCCGAGGCCACAGACACACCCGCCCCGCCCGTACCTGAAGCGCCCAGCGCGCCCACCCCCGTGGACAACCCGAAGCTCCCGGCCCCGGGCGTGGTCGACGAGAAGCGGCGTCCGATCCTGCCCGCCTGGCTGAAGGACCGCACGGAGTTCGCCACGGCCGCCCGCCACACCGCCAACCGCCTGGGCTACGCCGCCGCCTACCACGGGCTCCGCGCCCCCTGGTACGCCGTGCAGCTGGCCTACATGGCACCGCGCGGCGCCTGCCGCTTCGTCAACGAGACCAACCGCTGGGTGTGGGACCGCGAGGCCGCACCCCTGCGCGGCCACGCCGTACGCACCGAGGACGTCGACGAGTACCTCCACCTGGCCCGCCTGCGCGGCAACCGCGTCCGCCTGCGCAGCCTCGTCGTCATGGTCAATGCCGTGTTCGGCACCGGCTTCGCCCTCTGGCTGTACGTCATGGCCCCCGCCTACCTGTGGGTGTTCGCCGCCGGCGCCGTACTCACCCTCGGCTACTTCGGCCAGCAGCCCGACGCCCCCGTCATCGGCCCCGCCGTGATGCGCACCGAGCTGCAGAAGCTCACCGGCACCATCGTGCTGCGCGGCCTGGAGTCCATCGGCAACCCGAAGATCTCCGCCGCCATCAAGAAGGGCGGCGACATGGACGGCATGCGCTTCACCAGCGAAATCGTCCGCGACGGGCCCGGCTACCGCGCCGACCTCGACCTGCCCTACGGCGTCACCCCCGACGACGTCATGGAGAAGCGCGAGCAGCTGGCCTCCGGCCTGCGCCGCAAGGTCGGCTGCGTCTGGCCGTCCGGCGACCCCGACGAGCACGAGGGCCGCCTGGTGCTGTGGGTCGGCGACCGGCCCATGAACGAGACGACGAAACCCGCCTGGCCGCTGCTGAAGGACGGCCAGGTCGACCTCTTCAAGCCCGTCGTGTTCGGCAACGACCAGCGCATGCGCTGGGTCGAGGTCACCCTCATGTTCGCCGCCATCGTCATCGGCTCCGTGCCCCGCATGGGCAAGACGTTCCTGCTGCGCCTGCTGCTGCTGATCTGCGCCCTCGACCCGCGCGCCGCCATCCTGGCGTTCGACCTGAAAGGCACCGGCGACCTCGGCGCCCTCGAACCGGTCGCGCACCGCTACCGGGCAGGCGAGGAGGACGACGACATCGACTACATCGTCCAGGCGCTGCGGGAGGTCAAGGAGGAGCTGCGCCGCCGGGCCAAGGTCATCAAGTCCCTGCCCCGCTCCCGCTGCCCTGAGTCGAAGGTGACCCCGGCCCTGGCCAGCGACAAGAGCCTCGGCCTGCACCCCATCGCGATCGGTATCGACGAGTGCCAGGTCGTGTTCGAGCACGAGAAGCACGGCGCCGAGATCGAATCCATCTGCACGGACATCACCAAGCGCGGCCCCGCCCTCGGCATCATCGGCATGTTCGCCACCCAGCGGCCCGACTCCAAGTCGCTGCCCACCGGCATCAGCGCCAACGCCATCCTGCGGTTCTGCCTGAAGGTGATGAACCACCAGGCCAACGACATGGTCCTCGGCACCGGCATGTACAAGTCCGGCATCCGCGCCACCATGTTCAGCCGCCGCGATCTGGGCATCTGCTTCCAGGCCGGCGAGGGCGACGACCCCCGCATCGTCGCCTCGGCATTCGTCGACGCCCCCGGGGCTGAAGTGGTCGTGGCCCGGGCCCGGAAGATGCGCGAGGAGTACGGCAACATCACCGGCCACGCCATCGGCGAGGGCCCCTCCGCCACGGTCGGCATGGACGTCCTCAGCGACGTGCTCCAGGTCGTGGCCGCCAAGGAGGAGCAGGTCTGGAACGAGCGCGTGGCCGCCCGCCTCGCCGAGCTCAGGCCGGACGTCTACGCCGGGTGGACGGCCGCCAACGTCACGGCCGCGCTAAAGCCCTGGGGCGTCACCATCCGCGACGTGTGGGGCGAGACCGACGAAGGAGAGAAGGCCACCCGCCGCGGCTTCCGCAGGGCCGACGTCGTCACCGCCGTCACCCGCCGTGAAGCCGACAGGCTCGCCGCCTGACCCACAAACGACCACTAGGCCTAGCAGACCGACCTGCTAGGCCTAGCAGCCCCGCTAGCAACGAATCCGGGCCCTGAGCAGGCACCTAGCGTCTAGCAGCGGCCGCCCGGGAAACGGGCAACACCCACGATCCGAAGGAGTCAGACCCCGTGCTGATTGCGATGGCCACCCTCGTTGCCGCGCTCGGCGGCTACGCCGTGTTGTGTGCCGTGAAGCCGTTCGGCCCGTGCCGCCGATGCCGCGGAGCGGGCGAGATCGAACGGTTCCGCAAGGCGCGGCCGTGCCCCCGGTGCCGAGGGAAGCGGCTCCGGCTGCGCGTCGGCCGGCGGGCACACAACGCCTGGCGCCGCACCCACCAGGCCGGCGTGCGCTGACGGCATCATGGGGTCATGGAGTCGCAGATGATCCGGCCCGGACACCTCACCGCACACCAGACCGCGCGCCTGCTCGGCATCGAACTCGGCAGCGTCCGCCAGCTCGTCCACCGCGGCAAGCTGACCCGCTCCGGCGGCACCCCGCGCCAGCCCTGGTACGCCGTGGCCGAGGTCACCGCACTCGTCGCCGAACGCCGCACAGCCAAGGTCGCTTGACCGCAGGTCAGAGGCGTGTCACGATCCCGGTGTACAACTGTGCCCTGAATCGGCACCACAGACGCACGACGAAGCCCCGACTCGGTCCCCCCGGTCGGGGCTTTGTCGTGCCACCCACGGAGGTCGGCATGCTGGCGTACACCGTCCACGACGTCCGAGTCACGAACGAGGTTCACGAACTCCCTCCGCAAGACGGCTGGCGTTGCTTCGAGCAGACGGGACAGGCCAGCCTCAGTTGTAGCTGCGGGCATACCGAGGGCCCGATGCTCAAGCCGCTCGCCATGCTCATTGCCAAGCTGCACGTCCATGGCCTCGCGTAGGGCCATGCAGGTATGCCCGACCCCGGGCTGCCCCACCCTCACGGCCGGCGGGCGCTGTGACCGATGCCAGCGCACCGCCGGTCGCCAACGCACCACCGCAGCAGCCAAGGGCTACGACGCACGATGGACACGCACACGAGCTGCCTACCTCCGTGCGAACCCCTACTGCGAGTGCGAGGAGTGCGAGACCCTGCCGCCTCTGCTCAGGCCCAGGGCGACCGAGGTCAACCACCGTGATGGTCTCGGTCCCCTCGGTCCTCGTGGCCATGACTGGGCGAACTTGCAGGCCATGACCAAGGCTCATCACTCCCGCGAGACCTCAAGGCACCAGCCCGGAGGCTGGAACGATCGCGAAGAGTGATCAGATCACAAAGTCGCAGGTCAGAGCCATGATTCAGAGCAAAGGTGCAGGTCAGGGGGGTGGGGGTGGACCCCTGGCCATTAGGGGGCCCGGAACGCCGGGGAGGGCTCTGGGAAGTCCGTCAGGTTCAGAAGGTCGAGATCGTCACGCAAGGTGACGGTCGTCTGTGCTGCGCAACGCAGCGTGGAGGAGGGATCACCGATGCCCAAGGGTGGAGCTCGCGCGGTCTCCGGACCGGCGCCGGACCCGAACGCACTGCGCCGGAACCGGCCCTCCGACAAGGCCGGTTGGACCACGTTGCCCGCCGAGGGCCGCCACGGTGGGCCGCCGGCCTGGCCGCTGTCGGAGATGACGGACCGCGAGTTCGAGCTGTGGCGGGACCTGTGGGCCAAGCCCCAGGCCGTAGCGTGGGAGGCCCTCGACCAGGGTTACGAGGTCGCTCTGTTCGTGCGCGCGCTTGCCCATGCCGAGCAGCCGGACGCCAAGGTGGACCTGCAGCGGATCGTGCGCCAGTACCTTGACAGCCTCGGCCTGTCCGTTCAGGGCATGCTCCGCAACCGCTGGAAGATCGGCCCGGCCGCCGAGGTGGCGACCTCGCCCGAGCCGGCCGCCGAGCCCGCGCCCCGGCGCCCGAGCGCGCGCGACCGTTTGAGGGTCGTGCCTCGTGACGAAGGCGCCTGACGGGTTCGTCGTCGACTTTCCCACGATGTGGGTGGTCCCTGACTGGATCGAAGAGCACTGCCCCGTACCGGACGGGTTCCGTGCGGGCGAGCGCATGGAGCTCTACCCGTGGCAGCTGTGGTGCACGGTCAACCACTACCGCGTGAAGCCGACGGCGACCTTGGGCCAGCTGGCGCCGGCCTTCCACTACCGGCGCAGCCAGGTCGTCGCTCCGCAGAAGACTGGCAAGGGCCCGTGGTCGGCGACGATCGTCCTGGCCGAGGCTGCGGGGCCGGTCGTCTTCAACGGCTGGGCCAGGGGCGGTGAGCGGTACCGGTGTGCGGACCACGGCTGCTCGTGCGGCTGGTGGTACGAGTACGAGCCGGGCGACCCCATGGGTACTCCGTGGCCTACCCCGCTGATCCAGTTGACGGCGACGTCCGAGGATCAGGTCGCGAACGTCTACCGGCCGTTGCAGAACATGGTGAAGCTGGGACCGCTCGGCGACATCATGCGCGTGGGTGAGGAGTTCACCCGGGTTGGCGAGCAGGGCCGCATCGACGTCGTCACCTCGTCTGCCCTGTCCCGGCTGGGCAACCCCATCATCTTCGCGCTGCAGGACGAGACCGGCCTGTACAACGACGCGAACAAGCTGCGCCGGGTCGCCGAGACCCAGCGCCGCGGTACGGCCGGCATGGGTGGCCGCTCGATGGAGACGACGAACGCGTGGGATCCCTCCGAAGACTCGGTGGCGCAGCGCACCAGCGAGGCCAAGGCGCGGGACATCTTCCGCTACCACCCGCAGGCGCCCAAGACGCTGTCCTACGGCAACAAGCGGGACCGTCGGAAGATCCACACGGTGGTGTACGCCGGGTCGGCGCACGTCGACCTCGACGCGATCGAGGCCGAGACCGCCGAGATCATGGAGAAGGACCCGGCGCAGGGGGAGCGGTTCTTCGGCAACCGGTGCGTGGCCGGTTCTGCTGGCTGGCTGGACGGGAAGAAGTGGGCGGCCAAGGCCAAGCCGCGCCGCGTGCGGCCGATGACCCGGATCGTGCTCGGGTTCGACGGCAGCGACATGGACGACTGGACGGCGATCCGGGCCGAGACGATGGACGGCTACCAGTTCACCCCGCTGTACGGGGGGAACGACGAGCCGACCATCTGGAACCCGGCCGACTACGGCGGCCAGGTCCCGCGCGCCGAGGTGCGCGCGGCGATGGACCAGTTGATGAACCGCTACGACGTGGTCCGGCTGTACGCGGATCCTCCGTACTGGGACACCGAGGTCGACGAGTGGGTGGACCTGTACGGCGAGGAGCGCGTGATCCGCTGGTACACGCGCCGCATGGTGCAGATGCACGCGGCGGCCGAGCGGCTGAAGACCGACGTGGTCAAGCGGAACACCGGTGAAGGTTCGCGCGCGGCCGCGTTCACGCACGACGGCTGCCCGTTGACGCAGGCACACGTCGAGAACACCCGCCAAGCCGAGCGGCCGAGCGGGCTGTACGTGCTCCGCAAGGCCAGCCCGGCCCAGAAGATCGACGCCAGTGTGGCGTCGGTCCTCGCGCACGAGGCGCTCGGCGACGTCATCGCGGCCGGCCTGGCCGAGCAGGAAGTGTCCTACTACTACGGCTCGTGAAAGGGGGCGTGGATGGCCACCCTGCCGCAGGCCCTGCAGCTGGTGTCCCTGCTGGAGTCGGAGCTCATCCGGCGACGGGCGGAGATCGACCGGAACGGCGAGTACTACCGTGGCAAGCAGCCGCTGAAATTCGCATCCGATGACTTCGCGAAGTTCCACGGCGACCGCTACCAGGAGTTCAGCGACAACTGGGTCCAGGTCGTGGCCGACAGCCCGGTGGAGCGCCTCGACGTCACCGGGTTCCAGGCCTCCGGCGAGGACAAGGCGGACGCAGACCTGTGGCAGGTGTGGCAGGTCAACGGCCTCGACTGCGACTCGCAGCTGGGGTTCCTCGGCGCGGTCAACTCGGCACGCAGCTTCGTGCTGGTGTGGGGTGACCCAGACGACGAGGACACCCCGAGTGTCACGTTCGAGGACGCCGCGCAGTGCATCGTCGCCTACGAGCCCGGCTCGCGCGTGCGCCGGCGGGCGGGCCTGAAGCGGTGGCAGGACGGTGGCATGGACTTCGCCACCCTCTACCTGCCCCACGAGCTGTGGAAGTTCGAGCGGCCGCTGTCACGGCAGGACAAGAGTCCGCAGATGGCGGACGTCGACGAGGCGATGCGGCTGTGGCTGCCGCCCGGCGAGGAACAGCGCCGGCGTACCTGGGAGCCCCGGGACGAGGAGCAGCTGGGCGAGCCGAACCCGCAGCCCAACCCGATGGGCCTGGTCCCGCTGGTGGAGCTGCCCAACAAGCCGATGTTGGTGGACGACCCGATCAGCGACATCACCGGCGTGGTGGCCATGCAGGACGCCATCAACCTGATCTGGGCGCAGCTGTTCACCGCCTCCGACTACGCCTCGTTCCCGCAGCGGGTCGTGCTCGGGGCCGAGCGGCCGATGATCCCGAAGCTGAACTCGGCCGGGGAGATCGTCGGCAAGGAGCCCGTCGACCTGTCGAAATTCGCGGTGGACCGCGTGGCGTGGATCACCGGCAAGGACGCCAAGATCGCTGAGTGGCAGGCGGCCAACCTGGCCGCGTACACGTCGATTATCGAGGTCGCGGTCGGCCACCTCGCCGCGCAGACGAGGACCCCCCAGCACTACCTGATCGGCAAGATGGCCAACCTGTCCGGCGATGCGCTGCTGGCCGCCGAGACCGGCCTGGTGAAGCGGGTCAACGAGAAGAAACTCTGGTTCGGGCAGGCCCTGAGGGAGGTCGCCCGCCTGATCTACCTGGCCCGGGGCGAGGACGCCAAGGCGAAGGCGATGCGCGCCGGCAGCGTGCTGTGGGCCGACTCCGAGTCCCGCTCCTACGCCCAGCTCGCCGACGCGCTCGTGAAGTTGAAGGACATCGGGTTCCCCTTCGAGTGGCTGGCCCTCAAGTACGGGCTCACCCCCACCGAGGTCGCCGACGTCGTCGCGATGCGCGAACGCGAGGCCGAGATGGACCCCGTGGCCGCAGCCACCGCCATGCTCGGGCAGCGGCGGCCGCCGCCCGACGACGCCGAGGGCGAGGACGAGCCGGAGGAGGAGGCCGCGTGACGGTCCCCGCGACGGACCAGGCGCACCAGGCCGAGCGGGCCGCCCAGGCGGCGACGACGGCGGCCGCCGTGCGCGCGGTCTGGGGCGGCGTCGACCCGGAGGACCTCGAAGGCTCGTGGCTGACGCAGGCCGTGCTGGCGGCCGAGCTGATCCGTGCCGGGCAGCTGGCCGCCGCAGCGACGGCCGACCCCTGGCTGACGCAGGCCGCCGGCGAGGGCGAGGGCCCCGTGGCGCCGGAGGCTGCGGTGGCCGCGACCGGCGACCTGGCCGTGCCGCTGGTGTATCCGCTGCTGATCGCCCTCAACAGGATGCGCCGAGGGCTCGGCACCGCGATGTCCATCCTGTCCGGAGCGGCGTTCCTGGAGATGGTCACCCGGTCGCTGGTGGCCGACGCGGGCCGGATCGCCGACATGGCCGGGATGATCGCCCGCCCCCGGGTGGTGTCCTACGTGCGCGTCGTGCACCTGCCCGCGTGCGCGCGCTGCATCATCCTCGCCGGGCGGGAGTACTCCCTGTCGGAGGGGTTCCTGCGGCACCCGCGCTGCGACTGCACCGTGGCCCCGCGCCGCCCGGGCGACACCTGGGCCCTGCCCACGCCGCGGAGTCTTCTCGAGGAGATGACGCCCGGGCAGCAGCGCCGCGCGTTCGGCGAGGACGGCATGAAAGCCATCGGCGAGGGCGCGGACGTCGAGCAGGTCGTCAACGCCCGCCGGGGCATGGCCACGGTGACCCGCTACGGCCGCGAGGTGCAGGCCACCAGCGAGGGCACCACCCGGCGCGGCCTGTACGGCTCGCGCGCCGCGAAGTTCCAGAAGGCCGCCGGGACCCGGTTCGGCGAGGCCACCGGGGCCCGCGCCCGCGCGAAGACTCCCCGGCTCATGCCGGAGGAGATCTACCGCCTTGCCGACGGCGACCGCGATCACGCGATCCGGCTGCTGAAGCGCAACGGCTACATCGTCTGACCGCGCGCAACGCGCGGCCCTTTCACCCGCAACGGGAGACCCATCATGCACGCACTCCTGCCCGTACACCCGCTCACCGGTATCACCGCCGTCGGCTGGCGCAAGGCCCGCTCCGGCGAGGACGACGGCGAGCTGCACCCGATCTGGCCCATCCTCGGCGGCGCCCCCGACGAGGACGACGACCAGGACGACGACGCCGGTGACGACGGTGGCGAGGGCGACAATGACGGCCAGGACGACGACGCCGGCGCCGGTGACGACGACCAGGACGACGAGGGAGCGGGGGACCACGACGACACGGACCCCGAGGGCGCCGACCAACTCGGCGACAAAGGCAAGCGTGCCCTGGCCTCTATGAAGGGCAAGTGGCGCAGCGAGCGCGACAAACGCAAGGCGCTCGAGGCGCAGCTGCGGGACAAGGACGGCACCGACGAGGCCGAGCAGGCCCGCCGCAAGGCGGCCGACGAGGCCATGACCCGGGCCAACACGCGGATCCTCAAGGCCGAGATCCGCTCGGCCGCCAAGGGCCGGCTGAACGACCCGAAGGACGCGCTGACCTTCCTCGACCTCGACCAGTTCGAGGTCGGCGAGGACGGCGAGATCGACACCGAGGAGATCGAGGACGCGATCGACGATCTCCT
This sequence comes from Streptomyces sp. NPDC008137, assembly GCF_042957035.1. Taxonomy (NCBI): domain Bacteria; kingdom Bacillati; phylum Actinomycetota; class Actinomycetes; order Kitasatosporales; family Streptomycetaceae; genus Streptomyces; species Streptomyces sp. NPDC008137. The sequence goes on from NZ_JBIBHN010000009.1 coordinate 53,047, forward strand.
CAACAACAAGCCCTACCTGGCAGCCGCAACGGCGAAGAGGTTCCAGGGCACTGGCGACGGCGGAGCAGCGCGCAAGGCCTCCCGTCCGAAGCAGCTCACCCGAGCAGACCTGAAGTCCATGTCGCCCGAGGCGATCGAGCAGGCCCGTATCGACGGCAAGCTCGACGACCTCATGGGCGGCAAGTAGCCAGGAGGCACACCCCATGACCATCAGGAACTTCGTTCCCGAGATCTGGAGCTCGCGACTGCTCGTCGCGACCCGCAAAGCTCTCGTCTACGCGGCCCCCCGGGTCGTGAACCGCGACTACGAGGGCGAGATCGCCGAGGCGGGCGACACCGTCCGCATCACCTCGATTTCCCGCCCGGCGATCGGCACCTACGTGCCGGGCTCGACGACGATCACCCCGGAGAAGCTGACCACCGGCCAGCGCACGCTGGTCGTGGACCAGTCGAAGTATTGGGCGTTCTCCGTCGACGACGTCGACAAGCGGCAGGCCAAGTCCAACGTGATCCCGGCGGCGATGAGCGAGGCCGCCTACGCGCTGGCCGACACCATCGACCAGCACGTGGCCGGGCTCTACACGCAGATCGTCGCGGCGAACTTCCTGAACGTGGTGGGCTCGCCGATCGACACCTACACCACGCCGACGGACGCCTACGACAAGGTGCTCGTGCCCCTGCGCACGAAGCTCACCAAGGCCAACGTCCCCTCGGCAGGCCGGTACGTGATCGTGCCGCCGGAGTTCTACGCCTCGCTGCTGCTCGACTCCCGGTTCATCAAGTCCGACGAGGCCGGCACCGACGCCGGTCTGCGCAACGGCTTCGTGGGCCGGGCCGCGAACTTCGACATCTACGAGTCGAACAACTGCCCGGTCCCGACCGGCGACACCACCGTGGTCCAGGCCGGTGTGAACGCGGCCATCACGTTTGCCGAGCAGATCAACAAGACCGAGGCGTACCGGCCGGAGTCCTCGTTCTCCGACGCGGTCAAGGGCCTGGCCCTGTACGGCGCCAAGGTCATCCGCCCGGACCACCTGGCGGCCGCGTTCATCAACCCCGCCGCCTGATCGGAGGCCTGAACCATGGCGACCACTCAGCTCAGCTACACGAATCTGCCGCCCAACAGCGGCGTCGTGAACCCGACCGGCACGACCCTCGTGGCCGCGCCGACCCACGACATGCAGCTGGCGAACGCCGAGCCGGAGAAGACCGTGCTCCGCGTCACCAACACCGACGACGACACGGCCCTGACGATCACGGTGAAGGCGGGCGACCACCCGCCCGCGCTCGCTGCCGGGCAGGGGGACCTCGCCGTCAGCGTGGCGTTCGGCACCACGCACTACATCGGCCCCTTCGAGTCCGGCCGGTTCGTCCAGTCCGACGGCAGCCTGATGATCACGTCGTCCACGGCGACGGGCACCATCGCCGCCCTGAAGGTCCCGAGGAACACCTGATGGCCGAGACAATCTTTCTGCGCGGGGAGGGCGGGGCCGTCATCGCGATGGACCTGCCCCTGCCCGAAGGCATCGCCGAGCGCTTCGAGCGCGGCCAGCTCACCCGCGTGCACAGCGACGGCTCCCCGTACTACGGCGCGCACGCCCCGGCCCCGGCGCCCTCCAAGGGCAGCGCCCTGACCGAGGGCAGGGCGCCCCGCCCCAGCGCCCGGGCGAGCAAGGAGGAGTGGGTGACGTGGGCGCTGGCCGTCCACGGTCAGGACTCCGACTCTGCCGCGGCGATCGAGGAGATGACGAAGGCGCAGCTCGTCGAGCTGCCTGACGAGCCGGTGCCCGGCGGCGACAGCGGCAACGGCGGCAGCGACCTGACCACGGGGAAGCCCGGGCGGCCGTCCGAGGGCGCCCCGAAGTCTGAGTGGATCGCGCACGTCGTCTCTCTCGGCCTGCTGTCGGCCGAGGACGCCGCGAACTACACCAAGGACGACCTGATCGAACTCGCGACCTGACAGGGGGGCCACCGTGGCACTGGACCCATTGGCGACGGTGGCCGACCTCGAGGCCCGCGGCCTGGCCGTCGACCCGGCCGAGGAAGCCAGCGTCGCCGTCTACCTGGCGGAGGCCTCGGCCTCCGTGCGGGAAGCGGCCGGCGTACCGATCAGCCAGACCACATCCACCGTGACGCTGGAGGGCGAGCCCACCCAGTGGCTGCACCTGCCCGGCCAGCCCATCCAGTCCGTGTCCTCCGTCGCAATCGATGGCGTACCGGTCACCGACTGGCGGCTGCGCTCGGGGCAGTTGTGGCGGGCGGGCGGCTGGTCGCCCGGCAGTGAGCCGTCCGAGGTCACCGTCACCCAGACACACGGCCTGCCCACGGTGCCCGAGGACATCGTGGGCCTGGTGTGCCGCATCGCGGCCGCCGTCCTCGTCCACCACCGGGCCCAGCCTGACGGCGAGGGCCTGGCCGCCAAGGACATCCGCTCCGAGCGGATCGGTGACTACGCCGTGCAGTACGGCGACGGCGGCCGCATCACCGAGATCGAGTTGCCCGAGTACCTGCGCGAGCAGCTCGCCGCCCGCTTCGGCGGCGGCATCACGCTGGTGAGGTCGCGGTGAGCCGCGTCGGGCGCCTCCTCAACCGCACCGTGCCGGTGTGGCGGGCGGTGACCGCCGACGACGGCGGAGGCGGCCAGGACACCACCTGGGCGCAGGTCGGCACCCCGCGCGCCCGCATGTCGCAGCCGTCCGCGCGCGAGCGCCAGGCCGCCGACCAGTCCGGCGCCGAGCTCAATGAAACCTGGTACTTCCGCCCCGGCACCGACGTGCGCCGTGGCGACGAGCTCCGCCCGCCCGGCCGCGTGCTCACGGTGTTCGCCGTCTTCGAGCCGTCCGAGGACGGCACCTATCTGCGGGCGGACTGCACCGTTCGCCAGCCCACTGTCGAGAGCTGAGGAACCCATGGCCATCCTGACCGCACAGCGGCTGCCGCTCGGCGGCCTGCAGCCCACCTACTCCAACGCCGCCGGCGGCGGCGACCAGGCCCCGGTCGGGGAGAAGCTGGTGCTGCACGTGAAGAACGGCGACGCCTCGTCGAAGACGGTCACCCTGGCCACCCCCGGCACGGTCGGGAGTCTGGCCGTGGCCGACGCGTCGCAGGTGATCCCCGCCGACGGGGAGGCGTTCATCCCACTGAAGTCAGTGTTCCGCGACCCGGCGACCGGCCGCGCAAGCATCACCTACAGCGCGGCCACCTCGGTCACCGTGGCCGTCCTCCAGCTGCCCTGAGACCGTGGCCCGCCGCATCCGTCTGGACGGTCTGCAAGACGCGCTGCGCGCCATCGGCCGGATCCCCGAGGCCGCCCGGGCCGCACGCACGGAGACCCTCAACGAGTGGGCGGACAACGTCCAGAACACCGCCGAGGACAAGGTGCCCCGCGACAAGGGCAACCTGTGGGAGGCCCTCGACCAGCAGGTCAACGACCACTTCGGCCGCGCCGACGTCGGCGTGTGGGACCCGTCCGAGCTCGAGTACGCGATGTACGTGGAGAAGGGCACCTCCAAGATGGACGACCAGCCCTACCTCCTGCCCGCGTTCAACGAGCACCGCGCCCAGGTCACCCGCACCTACAGGGCCGCGTTCCGCCGGCACATAGGAGGGGGGTGAGTGACCATGCCCGCCAAGGTGACGCTGCCGGTCTACATGCGGATCGGCGAACGCGGCGAGGAGCATCTCGTCGGATACGCCAGCTGGGACCTTGACACAGGGGAGCCCACCTCGGACCTGATCCGGTTGGACTCCGAGTTCCCGAAGATGCTCGACGAGAGCCCCGAGCTGAAGGCGTTCGGCATCGAGAGGGAGGGCCGCGAGTCGTGACGGCCGCTCTGTGGCCGCTGCAGCAGGCCGTCTACGCCAAGCTCACAGGGCACGCCCCGCTCATGGCGCTCGTGTCCGGCGTCTACGACGAGGTGCCCGAGCAGGCCGCCCACCCCTACGTCTCGCTCGGATCGATCACCGAGAACGTGGACGACGCCCACAACCAGCGCGGCCTGGAGGCCTCCGTCGTGCTGCACGTGTGGTCCAAGTACCGCGGCTTCAAGGAGGCCGCGGGCATCCTCGCTGAGCTCGACGCCGCCCTCGACCGCCAGCCGCTGGCGGTGGCCGGCTTCAAGGACGTCTCGGTCGCGCACCAGCAGCACACCGAGCTGCGTGACCCCGACCCCGACATCAGGCACATCAACGTCAGCTATCGCGTGTGGCTGACCAAGTCGTAAAGGAGTCAGGCCATGGCTGGTCTGGACGCTTTCGGCACCCAGCTGCAGCGCGGCGACGGTGCCACCCCTACCGAACTGTTCACGGCGATCGCGAACGTCACCGACATCACCCCGCCCGGCCTCGAGCGGGAGACCCTCGACGTCACCTCGCACGGCTCGCCTGACGCCTGGCGGGAGTTCATCGGCGGCCTGAAGGACGGCGGTGAGGTCGAGATCGAGATCAACTACGACCCCCGCGAACACGACTCGCTCGTGGCCGATTTCGAGGACGACGAGCCCCGCAACTACAAGGTCGTGTGGCCGAAGAACCTGGGCGACTGGGCGTTCGCCGCGGTCCTGACCAACTTCGAGCCGGAGGCGCCGCACGACGACAAGCTCGCCGCGTCGCTGACCTTCAAGGTCTCCGGCAAGCCGACCCTCACCACCGGAGCGTGACCGTGACGCAGTACCTGTCCGCCGAGCAGATCCTGGGCGCCGACGACCTCGCTTACGAGGACGTGCCCGTGCCCGAGTGGGGCGGGACCGTGCGCGTGCGGGAGCTCCCCGGCACCGAACGCGACAAGTTTGAGGCCCAGTTCGTCGGCAAGGACGGCGCCAGCGTCCGGGCCGAGGGTCTGGAGGGCTTCCGGGCCCGGCTCGCCGCCGCCTCGATCGTCGACGCCGACGGCAAGCAGCTGTTCCGCTCGGTGGCCGAGGTGAAGCGGCTGGGCGAGAAGTCCGCCCGGGCGCTGCAGCGGGTGTGTGACGTCGCCACCCGCCTGTCGAAGATGAGCGAAGAGGACGTCAAGGAACTGACGGGAAACTGAGGGCGCGGCCAGCGCGGCAGTTCTACTTCCGGCTGGCCGCGCACCTCGGCATGACCGTGCGCCGCCTGCTCGCCGAGACCGGCTCCGCCGAGCTCGCCGAGTGGCTGGCCTACGAACAACTCACCGGCCCCCTTGGAGGCGCCCGCGGCGACGTCCAGGCCGCGCTGATCGCCTCCGTCATCGCGAGCGTGAACCGCGGCAAGGGCCAGCGTGCCCCCACCGTCGCCGACTTCATGCCCCGCTGGGACCGCACGAAGATCCGCAAGTCGCCGGAAGAGCTCTTCCGGATGGCGCAGATGGCGAACGCCGCCCTCGGAGGCGGTTTCAACACGACAACTCCATAGCGACCTGAGGGGGTGATGGCCTTGGCCACGCTCGCTTCGATGACGGTCCGCCTGGGCATCGACACCGACGCCCTGCGCGAGGGCGTGGACAGCGCCAAGGCCAAGCTGACCGGCCTCGGAAAGGCGGTGGCCGGGCTGGGTGTCGGCGTGCCTGTGGCCGCCGCCGTGGCGGCCGGTGTGGGCGGCATGGCGGCCGCGTTCGCCTCCGCCGGCGTGGCCGCGAAAGCGTTCCAGCTGGCCGTTGGACCGCAGATGCAGTCCGTCTCGGAGGCCGCCACCCTCGCCGAGGAGGCGGAGAAGGCCGCGGCGGCCGGTGCTGAGGACGCCGCCGACAAGCAGAAGGCCTACACCGACGCCCTCGCCGCGATGCCGCCGCACACGCGGGCGATGGCGAAGGAGTTCATCGGACTGAAGAAGGACCACCAGAAGTGGTCCGACAGCCTCAGCTCGTCGACCATGCCCGTGTACACCAAGGGCCTGCAGGTCGTGCGGCGCCTGCTCCCGCTACTCACTCCGTTCGTCAAGGAAGCGTCGAAGGCGTTCGGGTCATTCATCGACGAGATCGACCGCGGCACCAAGGGCAAGGGCCTGGAGTCGTTCGCCAAGTCGATGGCGAAAGTCGCCGGCCAGAACCTCAAGAGCCTGCTGTCGGGCCTGAAGAACATCGCCGTCGGTATCGGGGGCGTGATCAAGGCGTTCCTGCCCATGTCGGACGAGATGTCGGGCGGGTTCGAGTCGTCCACCGCGGCGTTCGCCAAGTGGGGCCAGGGCCTCAGCAAGAGCGAGGGGTTCGCCCAGTTCGTGGACCTGGCCCGCCAGGGCGCCCAGATGCTCGGTTCGCTGGCGTCGGCGGCCGTGAAGGTTTTGGCGGCGCTCTCGCCGCTGATCGGCATCACGGCGATGATCGCCCTGCACCTGGCGGAGTTCATCAACAGCCTGCCGCCCGGGGCGGTGCAGGCCCTCACCTACGCGATCCTCGGCGCGGTCGTCGCCTTCAAGGCCTTCAAGGCGGCCTCATCCGCAGTGGACACCGCGTCGGACCTGATGAACTCCCGCCTCGGGCAGGTCGCCCGCCGGTGGGTGGCCACGGCGGCCACCGCCATCAAGTCCGGGGCACGCATCGCGGCGTCCGCCGTGGCTCAGGCGGCCCGTACCGCGGCCGCGTGGACGGGTGCGGCACTGAAGGCGATGGCACGGTTCGCCGCGCAGATGATCCGCACCGCGGCCATCGCCGTCGCCCAGTTCGTGCGCATGGCCGCGCGCGCGGTGATCTGGGCGGCGACGATGGCCGCGCAGTGGCTGATCGCGATGGGCCCGGTCGGGTGGATCATCGCGATCGTCATCGGCCTGGTGGCGCTGATCATCGCCAACTGGGACACCGTCAAGGCGTACACGATGGCCGCCTGGAACTGGGTCGTCGCGCAGATCAAGGGCGCGGTCAACGGCATCCTCGCCGGGATCGAGTGGCTCTCGCGGATCCCCGGCAAGATCTCGGCGTGGTTCGGGCAGGCCAAGGACTGGGCGGTCAAGAAGATGCTCGCCCTTGTCGCCTGGGCCGCAGGCCTGCCCGGGCGCGTCAGCAGCGCGCTGGCCGGGCTGCTCGGCGCCCTGCGGCAGCGGGCATCCTCCGCGTTCCAGGCCCTGCGGAACGTGGCCGTGCAGAAGGCCCTGTCCCTGGTGTCGTGGGTGCGCGGGCTGCCGGGTCGGCTCATGTCGGCGATCGGCAACCTCAACCGGCTCCTGGTGGGCGCCGGCCGCGCGCTGATCCAGGGTCTGATCAACGGCATCACCGGCATGGTCGGCGCGCTGAAAAGCAAGCTGTCCGGGATCACCAACATGCTGCCGGACTGGAAGGGACCCATGCGGGTCGACATGCGGATCCTGGCCCCCTCCGGCGCCGCGCTCATGGGCGGTTTCATGGACGGCATCGCCGCCCAGACACCGGCCCTGCGCAGCCAGCTGCAGGGCATCACGGGCGACCTGCCCGGCATGACCGCCGACGTCACCCCGGCCGGGGTACGGCGCGCGGCCGCCGGCCGGGAGCTCACGCTCAAGTGGGTGGGCAGCGAAGACGACTTCAACCGGTTCATGCGTCGCTCGGTCGTCGTCTACGGCGGCGGCAGCGTGCAGCGGGCCTACGGACAGGGATAGGGGGACGGGTGGAGATCACCACCGAGCTCAACCTGGGCGGCGTCTGGGTCGACATCAGCGAGGACGTGCGCACCGAGTCCGACATGAACGGCACCCGCGGCCTGTCGTCCTGGGCGTCCGAGGCCGACCCGTCGAAGTACACGTTCGCCCTGAACAACCGGCACGGGAAGTACAGCCCGCGCAACCCCGTCTCCCCGTACTACCGGCAGCTGTCCATCAACACGCCCATCCGGATCAGCGTGCCGTCGCCCACCAGCCACCTCGAGATCCTCGACGACACGGGCACGGTGACCACCCCGCACCGGCCCGAGCTGAACATCGCCGGGGACATCGACGTGAGGGTGGAGTTCGACGCCACCCTTACGGACGCCACCGCCAACCAGACCCTGATCGGCAAGTGGTCGCCGGTGACGGCGGAGAAACAGTGGATGCTGTCGGTCTACAACGGCATGCTGCGGTTCCGGTTCGTCGACGGCGCGGGTGTCGAGGTGCAGGCCTTCCAGGCCGTCGCCGGATACGGCGGGAAGGTCCTGCGCGTCACCCTCGACGCCGACAACGGGGCGGGCGGCTGGACCGTGCAGTTCTGGCAGGCCGAGACCTGGGGCGGCGCCTGGACGTCGGTGTCGGGGCCGCTGACGGCGACCGGCACCACCGGCATGAAGTCGGTGGCGGCCGGGCCGCTCGCCATCGGCATCAACGACCCCACCGGCAACCCGGCACGGACCCCGTTCATCGGCTACGGCTACCGCGCCCAGGTCCGCCGCGGCATCAAGGGCCTGGTCGTCGCCGACGTCGACTTCACCAACCTGGCCGCCGGGGCCACCTCGGTCACCGACGGAGCCGGCAACCTGTGGACCCTGTCCGGCGGCGCCCAGATCGCCCGCCGCAACTACCGCCTGCACGGCGAGGTGCCCGAGTGGCCGGCCGAGACCGACGACTCCGACACCGACAGCATCGTCCGGATCACCGCCCAGTCCCTGAAGCGGCGCCTGGACTCCGGCCGTGACCCGCTCAAGTCCGTCCTGGCCCGCCGGGTGCCCGGCTACAAACCGCGCGCGTACTGGCCGCTGGAGGAAGGCACCGACGCCTCCCAGGCCTACAGCCCCCTCGACGGGGTGAAGCCGATGACCGCGCTGAACATGACGTTCGCCTCCGAGTCGTCGCTGCCGTCCTCCGCCGCGCTCCCCGTCGTCGCCACCCAGAACGGGGCCGTCACCTCCCGCCTGTCCGGACAGATCCCCGCGGGCGGGTCGGCCACCGCCTGGTCGGTGTACTGGCTGTACCGGCTGGACACCCAGCCCTCGGACTACGCCAGTTACATGTCGATCCAGACGTCCGGCACCGTGCGGGACTGGCGTATCCAGGTCAAGGACACCGGCAGCCGCATCCTGGGCTACAACAGTGATGGCGTCGCGGTCGTCTCGCAGCTGATCGCCACCGGGCCGGACCTGTTCAACCAGTGGGTTCTGTGCCGCTTCTACGCCCAGCAGGTCGGCGGCAACATCTCCTGGCGCATGTCCTGGCAGGACGTGGGCGGCGACGCCGGCGGCTTCTCCGACACCGTCGCCGGAACCCTCGGCCGCGTCACCTCCGTGGGCTCCCCGCCCAACGGATGGAACGCGCTCATGGACGGCCTGGCCGTGGGCCATATCTCGGTGTGGGACGCCATCACCACCGAGGCCTACGACACCCCGGCCACCACCGGCACCGTGCTGCTCGGCTACGCCGGTGAGTTCACCGCCGACCGCATCACCCGCGTCGCGCGCGAGAACGACGTCCCCCTGACCTGGCGGGGCAAGCGTTTCGCCGGTGAGCGGGTGGGGCCGCAGCCCCTCGACACGTTCCTGGCCGTCGTGCGGGACGCGGCGGCCGCCGACGGCGGGATCCTGCTGGACCAGCGGGCCCGAAACGCGTTCCTGTACCTGTCGCCGGCCGCGCTGCAGAACCAGACACCCAAGCTCACCCTGGACTACACCGCGCCAGGGCACGTGGTCGGCGTCTTCGCGCCGGTCGACGACGACTCCGCGCTGGAGAACGACAGCACCGTCCAGCGTGAGGGTGGCTCCTCGGGCCGGTACGAGAAGACCGAGGGTTCGCTGAACGTCAACCCGCCCGAGCTCGACGAGGACGGCGTGGGACGCAAGGCCCAGCAGGTCACCCTCAACGTCTACACCGACGAGCAGTGCGAGGGCCTGGCCGCCTGGCGCGTGCACCTCGGCACCTGGGACGAAGCCCGGTTCCCCACCCTCACCGTGGACGCCCGGGCCATCGTCGGCCAGCTCCCCGAGGTCGCGCAGCTCGACGTCGGCGACGTCATCAAGGTCACCAACGTGCCGACCAAGCACTCCTTCAACGACCTGTACCTGCTCGTCATGGGCTACACCGAGACGCTCAGCCAGTTCCGGTGGCAGATCACGTTCAACTGCGTGCCCTACGGGCCGTGGATGACGGCCGTCGTGGGGGAGGCCCGCACCGACACCAGCGGCAGCACCCTGGAGACAGCGGCCACCAGCACCGCCACATCCCTCCAGGTCGTCAACGAGGGCGCCCCGTGGGCGCGCTCCGGGGACTACCCGGACGACTTCCCCATGGACATCCTCGTCGACGGCGAGCGCATGACCCTGACCGGTGTCACCGGCTCCCTCGAGGACGCCTTCGCCCGCACCGTCAGCGCAGGCTGGGGCAGCGCGGACACCGGGCAGGCCTGGCAGACCAGCGGCGGCACGTCTGCGGACTACCAGATCGCCGGCGGGTACGGAGGCCACCGGCTGGCCAGCACCAACGTGTCCCGCCGCAGCGTCGCCGCCCTCACCCACGCCGACGTCGACGTCTACGCCAGCATCACCGTCTCGGCGGCCGCGACGGGCGGATTCCTGTCCGGGTCAGTGACCGGCCGCTACCTCGACCCCGACAACCTGTATGCCGCACGGCTCGCCTTCAACAGCACGGGCACGCTGACCCTCACGGTCCGCAAGCGGGTCACCGCCACCGAAACCGAGCTGGCCTCCTACAGCGCGGGCTCCTACACGGCGGGCACGTACTACCGGATCCGCTTCCAGACGTCCGGCAGCACGCTGCGCGCCAAGGTGTGGCCGGCCGGGACACGCGAACCCGCCCAGTGGCACATCGACGTCACCGACACATCCCTGGCGCCCTCGACGCACTGGGGGACGAGGTCGATCTCCTCCAGCAGCAACACCAACGTGAACCCGGAGATCCGCTACCGGGACCTGCGCGTGGTCAGCCCGCAGACGTTCACCGTCGTCCGCTCCGTCAACGGCGTCATCAAGGCCCAGCCCGCAGGCGCGCGGGTGTCGCTCTTCCAGATGCCGTTCACGGCACTCACCGAATAGGAGGCGCCCGCGTGCAGTGGCTCAACGGGCTCAAGATCACCCCCGAGCGGTTGATGGACAACACCGCCGACGAGGTCATCACCTCAGGACTGTCCGTGCCGTCCGGCTGGTCGGTGTCCTCGTTCACCGGCACGAGGCTGCACGGCATCACCGAGGTCGACATCTTCGTCACCCGCACCGGCGCGGACATCACCGAGTCGTCCGCCGGGTCGGGCAACATCAGCGGCGACCCCCTCATGTGCACGCTGCCGTCCGGCTGGGCCCCGCCCCGGCCGGTCAACGCCACCTGGGGCAACGGCTCCACCGACGGCGAGGCCACCATCGTCACCTCGGGCGATGTGCAGCTGCGCTCCATCTCCGGATCCGGGGCGATCGCCACCGGCACCAACGTGCGCGTCACCTCGATGTGGATCAGCGAGACCCCGGCCGGGTACTCCCACGACGAGACCACCGACATCACCACGTACACCGAGGCCGGCCTGTTCTGGGTCACCGGCGCCGCGGGCGACGGCGTCTCGGACGACCTCTGGGCGATCCAGGCCCAGCTCGACGCCGCGCACGCCGCCGGCGGCGGCACGGTCGTCATCCCGGCCGGGAAGACCTACGGCCTGAGCACGTTCGCGGTCGTCTACGACAACACGACGATCTGGGCCTACGGAGCCACGCTCAAGGCCATCGGCAACAGCGGCTTGTTGAGGAACTTCCTCAGCTCGGAGACGTTCGCCGGGTACAGCGGGCACTCCCACATCCAGGTCCTGGGCGGCACCTGGGACGCCAACGCGGCCGACGCCGGTGTCGGCACGGTGACGGCCACGACGAACTGCATGAGCTTCGTTCACTGCGAGGACATCACGGTCCGGGACGCCACGATCACCAACGTGTCGTCCGCGCACGGCCTGGAGTTCAACTCCACCAGCCGCGGCCGCGCCATCAACTGCCGCTTCCTCGGCTACAAGGACAACTCCGGCGACGGCTCCCGCGATTTCTCCGAGGCGATCCAGATCGACATGGCCGTGTCCGGGTCGGCCTCCATCGGCGACTTCGACAACACCGCGTCCAAGGACATCCTGGTCCAAGGCTGCCAGGTCGGTGCGTCCAGCCGGCTCGGATCCTTCGGCCGCGGGGTCGGCTCGCACATGCTGCGCTCCGGCGTCTACTACTACGGCATCCAGATCATCGGCAACCGCATCGACGGCACCCGCCAGCAGGGAATCTACGGCTTCGGCTGGCGCCGCGCAGTCATCTCGGGCAACGTCGTCACCGGCTCCGGCCTGTCCGGCATCCAGCTGTCCCGCCCCGACCCGGCAGGCGCCGGGCCGTCCGAGGGCTACACCATCAACGGCCGCAACATCTCGATCACGGGCAACACCGTGGAGGGCGCCAAGGACGCGTCCGGCATCAGGGTCTTCGGCGCCTCCGGCGGGACCTACGACCAGGTCGAGATCTCCGGGAACAGCGTTCTCGGGTTCAACACGGACACCTCCAACGGCATCCACGTCGAGTACTGCAGCAGGCCGAACGTCACCGGGAACACGATCGCCGGCACCCAGTCCACAGGCATCGTGTGCTTCAACTCCGACGGCGCGCACATCGGCTCCAACACCGTGCGCAACTCCGGCTCCAACGGCGTCAACGTGACCGGCTGCACCGGCGTGAACGTCACCGGCAACACCATCGACGGCACCACCGCGAACCACGGCATCTTCCTCGCCACCAGCAGCAAGTTCAGCGTGCAGGGCAACTGGATCCAGTCCGCCGCGTCGGCGGGTGTCCGCCTCAGCGACGGCGCCCAGGACGGCACCGTCACCGGCAACCGGATCATCAAGGGCTCGGGGACCAACGGCATCACTGTCAGTGCCACCTCGGCCGGGGACAACGTCGTGGCCAACAACGACCTGACGAACGGCGGCTGGGCGGTCGGCACCGCCCTGATCTTCAGCACGGCTGCCATCACCGCCTACACCGGCGGCACGACGTCCCCCGGCGCCAACCTCGTGTCCTGACCCACCCGCCCCGCTTGCCCCGCGCCGCCTGGCCCGGGGCTTTCCTCGTTCCTGGAGCCCACATGGCCACACCCCTGTCCCCGTCGAAGCTGGTGGAGGTCCTCCGCGCCGAGGGCCTGACCGTCCACGAGGTCCGCTCGTGGCGCACGCACAATCGCAACAGCAAGGGTCCCTGGGGGCCGGTGAACGGCGTGATGATCCACCACACCGTCACCTCCGGCACCGAGGCCTCCGTCCGCATCTGCTACGACGGCTACGCCGGGCTGCCCGGCCCGCTGTGCCACGGCGTCATCGACAAAAAGGGCCACGTCCACCTCGTCGGCAACGGCCGCGCCAACCACGCCGGCCTCGGCGACAGCGACGTCCTGCGCGCCGTCGTCGCCGAGCGCCAGCTGCCGGGCGACAACGAAGCGAACACCGACGGCAACCGGCACTTCTACGGCTTCGAGGCCATCAACAAGGGCGACGGCAAGGACCCGTGGCCGCGCGAGCAGCTGGAGGCCATCGAGAAGGTCGCCGCCGCGATCTGCCGCCACCACGGCTGGAACGAGCGGTCCACCATCGGCCACCTGGAATGGCAGCCGGGCAAGGTCGACCCGCGCGGCTTCGGAATGGACTGGCTGCGCGGGCAGATCCGGGAGCGGCTCAAGCCCACCGTCGTCTACACCGTCTCCCGCGGGGACACCCTCTGGTCGATCGCCGCCAGCAAGCTCGGCGACGGCAACCGCTGGCGCGAGATCGCCGACCTCAACGTCCTCAAGAACCCGGACGACATCACGCCCGGCCAGAAGATCAAGCTCCCCAAGAAGTGAGGTAGCACCATGCCCGAATTCACCCTGCCCGGCGACGCCGAGACCGTCGTGAAGACGGCGAAGACCTACGCCCGAGACCTCGCCGAGCGCACCCTCGCCACCGGCGTCGTTGCCGCGGGTGCCGTGGCCGTGGCGGCCGGTCCCGCCGACATGTTCCGCGCGTCGTTCTGGGAGACCATGGCGGCGGCCGGCATCGCCGCAGCAGGCACCCTGCTGAAGGGCATGCTCGCCAGAGCGTTCGGTACGAAGAACTCCGCGAGCTTCGCCAAGGGCGTCTGATGCGCGCGGCGGCTCGGCGGCTCACGAGGCGGCTGGGCCGCCGCGGCGCCCTGCTCACCATGAAGGGCATCATTGCCACCCTCTACGGCTCCGGTCAGATCATCGAACCAGTCCGGGACACACGCGGCCTGCGCCTGCTCCTCACGCTCTGGCCACTGGAGGTCTGGGGCTGGGCGTGGATCACGGCCGGAGCCATCGCGCTCGTCGGCGCGTGGCTCCCACCGCGCCGCGACTGGCCCGGCTTCCTGGCCGTCTGGGCGATCACCGCACCCTGGTCCATGTCCTATCTCGTGGCGTGGTGGCCGCTCGACGATTACCCCCGGGGTTGGGTTGCGGCCTTGATCTTCGGCGCGTTCGGTGCGGTCTGCCTGGTGGCGATCGGCTGGGCCGAGCCTCCAGCACGGACGGAGCTACCGCGTGAGACCTGAGATGCTGACTGCCCTGAGCGCGTTGGCCGTCGCCCTCGTCACGGCGGCCGGCGGTGTCGTCACCGCCGTCATCGGCCGACGGCAGCCTCGGCGGCCGCGCGGGGCGGAGCGGCGCGACGATTTCACCGCAGTCACAGAGAAGTTGGGCGAGCACATCGCGCGCCTGGAGCGGGAGGCCGAGCAGGACCGGCAGCAGGCGGAGCAGGATCGGCAGCAGGCCGAGGAGGACCGGGCACGGATCAGCGCCCAGGACTTCGCCCTGCGCTACATCGCTGGCTGGGCCCGCTCGCTAGTGGCGTACATGCGGCAGGCGCAGCTGGAGCCGCCCCCGCCGCCGCAGCCCATACCCGACGAGGTCCGTCCGTACCTGCACGACATCGGCTCATGACTGCGCCCCCTCTCGCCTTCGGGCGGGAGGGGGCCCTTTCGTATGTCCGCTGGTGCCCCATACGCTCCCGGCATGACCAAATTCCTCCAGGTGTCCACGGCAACCCCTGCCCGTGACCAAGCCATTGAGCTGGCCCGCTCCGTTGTCGCTGAGCGGCTCGCAGCTGGCGCGCAGATCATCGGCCCCGTTACCTCGGCGTTCTGGCACGACGGCGAATTCGGCACTGGTGAGGAGTGGCAGCTGCTGCTCAAGACCACCCAGGCCCGTTACCCCGAGCTGGAGGCGCACTTGCTGAAGCACCACCCGTGGCAAAACCCGGAGATCGCCGCCGTGCCGATCGAGGCCGGGTCGAAGGGGTGCCTCGACTGGATCACCGCGAACACCACTCCCGCCCAGTAGTTCAGCCGCGAGCCTGCTCCAGGACGTCGGCGACCGCAGGCAGCACCTGGTGCTCGCCGAGCCGCAGGAGCACCGGCTCCAGCCGCTCCCGGGGCCGTACCGACGCCACTCCCGAGGAGAGGCCGAGCGCGCGGCCGGTGACTGTGGCCGCCTGCTCCACCTCACCCGCCGTCACGTAGGAGTCGGCGAGCCACGACAGGTACAGGGCCTTATCCCGCGCATGTGAGTCGTTGTACTGGGCGAGCGCGGCCTCAAGGACCGGCACGGCCCTCAAGGGCCGGCCGAGCTCCGTCCAGCACCGGCCGGACATGATCTGCAGCTCGGTATCGTCGACCCACGCCGCCCAGTCCGGCGGCGGGGTGTCGTCGACCTCGGCGAGCGCCGTCTGGGCGGCGTCCAGGGCGCGCTCTGTCTCGTCGGCGTGGCCCGCCACCGCATGCGCCCACGCAAGCCGCTCGTACAGCAGCGCACGCACACGCGGCACCGCGTCCGGGCCGGCGGTGGCGCACGATCTGGCCGCGGTCTGCACCGCGTCCCGCCTGTCCTGCCGATCGCCTCGCAGCCCCTGGTACGCCAGGAAGGCCAGTGCGTTCCCGGCAAGCGCAGCATCCCCCGCATCCGTGGCCGCCTTGCGGCTGGCTTCGTACAGGCCGCGCGCCTCGGCGTGCCGACCACCGTCGAACGCCGCCCAACCAGCCTGCTGCGCCTGCTCGGCGAGCACCGACAGCAGGCCGCGCCCCGTCTCCTCCGTGTACGAGTTGCGCCGCAGTAGCCCCCTGGTGGCCTGGTACTCGCCGAGATAGGTGCGGTAGGTGTCACCGCCGCCGAGGACCTCGTCGAGGCGCCGCAGGCGGGCCGTGCGCTGCCGCAATTTCTTGGGGAGGTCGCTGCCGACGCGGCCGCCTGGCGAGGAACGGGAGAGTTCGGGGAGCCCGACGGCGAGACTCGCCGCCGCGGAGGTCTTGAGGAACTCTCGGCGAGGCGCAGCGCCGACCGAGTCTTCGGGGGATGTCTCCCACGGCCGCGGCGCGAGCCCCACCATGTGGCCGGGGATGCGGAACGCGTCGGCAATACGAACGATCTTCTCGAACGTCGCCACCTTGCCGTGCCCCTTAGCAAGCGTCCCCACACGCTCCGGCTTGATGCCGCACTCTGCCGCGATCAGCGAGTAGCTGATGCCCGCCTCCGTGCGCGCGAGATGGAACACCGTCCCGAAGTCGTGGGTGGCGAGCGCGGATCTCACCTCGGGGCGCTCCAGGAGCTCTCGGGGGAGCGCGGTTGGCGGTGCGTGACCGGTCATGGGTGCCTCGTCGCGCTTGGTGATGGGGTGTTCTGACGCTGAGGGTACCCATGATGGGTACCCCTCGACGGCAAGTCAGAAGTACCTGGCACGCGCAAGGGTGAGGTCTCAAGACCCCGGCGAGGTGGAGGCCTCCCGGGGCGTGGCCAACGCCGCAAGGAGCGTCGACATCGTGAACGCTACAGCCCGCACACCGCTAGCCGAAGACCCGCCGGACCTCGCGACGATGCGCGAAACGGCGCACCGCATGCTGGGCCCGGACAGTGCGCCAGATGTCCTCCCGCCCTCCGGGGAGGAGCTGGAGACGCTCACCGCCACGTTGCGCGGCCAGATCGAGTTGCTGGCCCCCGAGGTCGAGCAGGCGGCCACTCTTCTGTCGGAGAGCAGCCCCACCCGTGCCGCCGCCCTGGCCTGCGCCGAGGAGGCGGGAGGCAAGCTCCGCGCCCACGAATTGAGCTTCGTCCCGCTGGCGGGCAGCGCCATGTACGCCCGGAGGCTCGCCCGCGTCCTGGCCGCCCTGTGCGACCACTACGAGATCGTCAGCGCGGGGATCGAGGTGACGTCCGAGCAGATGGCGTTCGTGCGCCTGGCGAACCACTGCGCGGGGTGCAAGACGTGCCTGGCCAGGAACAGCGAGGGCGTGAACGCCGAACTTTCCTGCGAGGAGGAGAGCCGCCTGTACGAGGTGTACCGGGCAGCATGCGCCCGCGCCTCCGCAGCCCGACTCGCCGGCCGCCGCCCTGCGGAGGCCTCGGCATGACCACCACCACCGAACCCGAGCCCCCCGTCGAGGATGACCCGCTCCAGGCGCTCGGCAAGCAGCTGCTGCGCACCGCGACGTCCCCCGGCGCTCGGTCAGCCGTCCAGGCGCTGCTCGATGAGCGGACCGTCCTGGAAGTCCCGGCCGTACAGCGCGCCCTGGTCGTCGACACCGGACGCGGCCAGCGAGCTGACTTCGACGGGCTTCTGGGACGCCTGTACACCCTCGGCCTGGACGAGCAGCAGCGCTCGTTCCTCGGCCTGGTCCTGTCGATGGTCGGCATCGGAATGACCACCATCGCCGCCGTACAAGACCTGGACGAACGCTGCCTGCCGATCATCCTCCGGGCGGTCCTGCGGCTCGCGGACAACGACACCATCGCTGTCGGCACGCGCATCTAGTCCATGCCCCCGCTACCGGCTCGCGCCGACGCTGGTAGCGGATGGCCACCCCGACGCCCCGTTACGGGTGGCCACGGGCCCGTCGCCGGACACGTCCCCCGTCGCCGGCGGCGGGCCCTCACTCATCCAGGTCGCCCAACTGGACTTCGAGCACCCAGGCGATGCGGAGCAGCGTCGACAGGGTGCAACCCTCGCCGGACTCGACGCGCTGGTACGTCCAGCGGGTGATGCGGGCCGCCATCCACACCTGGTCCTGGCTCGCGTTCTGGCGGAGGCGTTCGGCACGGATGCGGGCCCCGATGGTACGGCGGCGCTCCTGCACCCACTCGTCGTCGTCGGGGAGGTCTCGCACCATCACACGTTGAAGTGATCAAGGTTGGAAGTCTGCCCAATAATTTGGGCATTGTTTGATCTTGGAGGGGTCGGGAACGTGAGCGGAACACCCCCCTCCGCTAGCTGCTGAAGGTGTTGCGGTCGCTCGACAGGGCGACCCGGAGAGGACACCGGAGGCAGGGATGGGCGGTCGGCCACCGAGTCGGCCGCCCATCCTCAACCCACCTCACTCCGAATGCACTTCGGCTGAGCTTCGACTGAGCAAGCGATCATGAAACTATCCTGAAACGGACAGGACCCCAGCTCAGTTTCCTTCTGAGCTGGGGTCCTTCAGGTAGGCCCTGTGGGACTCGAACCCACAACCAATGGATTAAAAGTCCACTGCTCTGCCAATTGAGCTAAGGGCCCAGGTGATGTTGCCCCCACGAGCATAGCCGGACGACGGCGAGTCTCCGATCGGGTATCGGCTCGTGACGATCACACACCACCGTACGGGACCGAAAGCAGAGCGCCGCGACCCGCCTCTCAGAGGGGGCCACGGCGCTCGTCACGCGTCTGCGTCAGCCGTTGCGCTTCCAGCGCGGCTTGTCCTCGCGGCGGCCGAAGGAGCCGCCGCCGCGGTGGTCGTCACGACGGCCGTTCGGGCGGTCGTGGCCGCCGGAGCGGTAGCCCGGACGGTCGTCACGGCGGTCCCGGTTGAAGGGACGGTCGCTGCCGCGGTGCCCACCGCGCTCGTCGCGGCGGAAGCCCGGACGGTCGTCCCGGCGGTCGCGGTTGAAGCCACCGCGGTCGTCACGGCGCTCGAACGTACGGCCACCACGGTCACCACCGCGGTCCCGGTTGAAGCCACCCCGGTCATCACGGCGCTCGAACGAACGGCCACCACGGTCACCACCGCGGTCACGGTCGAACGAACGCCCGCCACGGTCGCCGCCACGGTCACGGTCCCGGTTGAAGCCACCCCGGTCATCACGACGCTCGAACGAACGGCCACCACGGTCACCACCGCGGTCACGGTCGAACGAACGCCCGCCGCGATCACCGCCACGGTCACGGTCGAACGAACGCCCGCCGCGGTCGCCACCACGGTCACGGTCGGCGTAGCGGTCACGCCCGTAGCCGCCGCCACGCTCCTCGCGCCGCTCCCGGCGCTCGTACGACGGGGAGGACTCGGCACGCTCCTCGCGCGCCACATCCTGCGCGGTCGGCTGCTCGGGCACCGACACCTCGACACCGGCCGGAACATCCCCGGCCACCGCCGACTCCACGGCAGCCGCGGGGTCCTCGCCCCGCTCACGAGCGACCCGCGCGAGCAGCCGGTCGGACTCCTCACGCAGCTCGGTCGCACGCCGCTGCGCCCGCTCCAGCTCCTTGGTGAGCTGGGCGACCTCACGCTCGGCCTGCTGCGCGGAGTTGCCCACGGACTCGGCCTGGACCTCGGTCATCGACCGGGCGCCGGTGATCTCGGCGACCTCCGGGTCGAAGGCCGCGCCGCCCTGGATGATGTGGCGCGTGGCGTCGACGCCCGCGTCCTCCATCAGCCGGAAGATCTGGCGCCGCTGGTGCGGCAGCGAGAGGGAGACGACCGTGCCCGTGCGGCCGGCCCGCGCCGTACGGCCGGCCCGGTGCAGGTAGTCCTTGTGGTCCCCGGCCGGGTCCACGTTCAGCACCAGGTCGATGCCGTCGACGTGGATACCGCGCGCTGCGACGTCGGTGGCGACGAGGACGTTGACGTAGCCGTCCTTGAAGTCGGCCAGCGTCCGCGTCCGGGCGCCCTGGGTCATGCCGCCGTGCAGCGCGTCGGCCTTCGCACCGGCGTCGCGCAGCTGCTCGGCGACGCGGTCGGCGCCCAGCTGGGTGCGGACGAAGATGATCGTGCGGCCCTTGCGGGAGGCGATGGCCGCGGTGACCGGCGCCTTGTCCTTGGGCTTCACGATGAGGATGTGGTGCGACATCGTCGTGACGGCGCCCTGGGCGGCGTCGACCTCGTGGCTGACCGGGTTGTTCAGGTACCGGTCGACGAGGGTCTTGATCTCGTTCTCCATGGTCGCGGAGAACAGCATCCGCTGGCCGCCCGCCGGAACCTGGTCAAGCAGCTCGGTGACCTCGGGCATGAAGCCCAGGTCGGACATCTGGTCGGCCTCGTCGAGAACGGCGATCTGCACGTTCTCCAGCGAGCAGGCGCCGCGGTTGATGATGTCGCGCAGCCGGCCCGGGGTGGCGACCAGGATGTCGACGCCCCGCTCCAGGGCGTAGATCTGGTTGCCCATGGACGTACCGCCGCAGACGACCTTCATCTTCAGCCCCATGACGTCGCCGTAGGGCTGGAGCGCGTCGGCGACCTGCATGGCGAGCTCACGCGTCGGCGTGAGGATGACGGCGCGCGGCTTGTGCTTCTCGGTGCGGCCGCCGGCGAGCGTCGCCAGGGCCGGCAGACCGAAGGAGAGGGTCTTGCCGGAGCCGGTGCGGCCACGGCCGAGGATGTCCTTGCCGGCCAGGGCGTCCGGAATGGTCGCGGCCTGGATGGGGAAGGGGGTGGTCACGCCGTTCTGTGCGAGCTTGCGCACGACGCCCTCGGGCAGACCGAGGTCGGCGAAGGTCAGTTCGGGGGTGGCGTCGGCTGCCTCGTTCTCGGGCACGACGACGTGATCAGTACTGGCGATGGACATGCGAATGCGAAACCTTCCGGAGTCTCGATCGGCACGCGCCCGTCAACTCCGTGATTCGCGATTCGCAATACGACCGCCTCAATGCGGTCCACCACGGCAAGGGAGAGTACGCGCCACACGGCGCGCTCTGCAGTGGCGCCGGGCAAGAATGGGATCAAACGATCTGCCACCATACGCACTCCGGGCCCCGCAAGGCAAACCGGACTCCGTAGGAGACAGCAGGGACGCCCTCTGTAGGCCAATGGCCCGGAGAACCTCCCGTCGGCTGTCAACCGACCACCCCCAGAGTATGTTCCCGCCGCGACGATGCTCACAGCGGGGGCTACGCCGGCGCCCCAGCCTCGGGTGCCGGCTCCCGCTGGGCGAGCTGCGGCCCCGGCGGCTCGGGCGTCGGCTCCGGCGAGGTCGTCGGCTCCTGCGACGCCGGGGGCTCGGGCGGTGTCGGCGTCGGCTCCGGTTCGGCCGTCCGGGTGGGCGTGGGCGGTGCCGGCGGTTTCGGCGTCGGCTTGGCCTGCTGCCCCGGCTTGCCGCCTCCCTGCGCGGGCGCGCTCGCCGCGGCGGACGGCGACGCCTCGGGAGACGCCGGCTCCCCCGGCCTGCCGCCCTTGCCCTTGCCCTTGCCGCCCTTCTTCCCCTTGCCGCGCCCGTGCTTGCCGTCGGTCGACGCCACACCGATCCCGGTATCGCCGCCCGACACCGCCGACCCGCCCTCGGGCCCCTCCCCGCCACGCTGCCCCGCGGAGTGCGACGGCTTGGCACTCCCGCCCGCGCCGTCGGCGCCGACGCTCATGCAGCCGGCGGCAGCGGCGACGGCCACGACCGTGGCGGCCAGGCGGACGGGTACGTACAAGGGGCGCACGGGGCCACCTCCGGGAAGGGTGATGGAGTCAACACCTTCAACTCCCGCCGCCCGCAAGAGGACACGCGCCCCGCGTTCACATCACGGCTCAGCCGTAGCCCAGGGCGTGAAGACGCTCGTCGTCGATGCCGAAGTGGTGCGCGATCTCGTGCACCACAGTGACCTCCGTCTCCGCGACGACGTCCTCCCGCGACTCGCACATCCGCAGGGTCGGGTTCCGGTAGATCGTGATCCGGTCCGGCAGCACACCGGCGTACCACTCCCCCCGGTCGGTCAGCGGAGTCCCCTCGTACAGCCCGAGCAGCTCGGGATCGTCCGCCGGCGGTTCGTCCTCGACGAACACCGCGACGTTGTCCATCAGTCGGGTCAGCTCCGGCGGGATCCGGTCGAGCGCCTCGGCGACCAGTTCCTCGAACTCCTCGCGCGTCATCTCCAGCACAGGCCCATTGTCGGCCACGACCCCGCCGTACGAGAGCCATCCGGCGTCGCATATCCGCCCCGGGACTTGGGCATACGGGATCAATGGCCCGCGTCCCCGCCGCAGTCCGGAGTGTCCTGAACCCGATCCGCAAGCCCCCGCGTGCCCTGGCCCGCCGCTACCGCTCCCGCCAGGCGCCCACCACGATCGAGCTCGTACGACAGCCGCACCCGTGGGCCCGCGCGGCCGGACTCGTGACCGTCGTCCTCGTCGGCGCCTGGCTGGGACTGCTGGTCGTGGGCAACGTCCGGGTCCCGGTCGGCCCCATGAACACCACCATGACCCTGCGCCCCTCCTTGACCGGCGGCACCAAGATCAACGTCTCGCCGCTGGGCGCCCTGGCGCTGGACAGTCACAACGCCCCCGTCCGCCTGGACGTGAACGTCGACCAGCTCGACCCTGACCGCTCCCGGGCCCTGGTCGACCACCCCGAACGGCTCTCCGGCCTCCAGGACGAGGTCACCGAGGACGTCGGCCGCGGCACCCTCGACCTGGCCGTCCGCTCGGGCGTCGCCGTCGTCGCAGGGGCCACCACCCTCGGCCTCGCGGTCTACCGCCGCCCCCGCCGCGCCCTGGCCGCCGGCGGTCTCGCCCTCACGCTCCTCGCCGCCTCGGGCGGCACGGCCTACGCCACCTGGCGCCCCGACTCCGTCCTGGAGCCCAAGTTCTCCGGCCTGCTCACCTCGGCCCCCTCCCTGGTCGGCAACGCGCGCAGCATCGTCACCGAATTCGACGTCTACCAGAAGGAATTGGCCCGCCTGGTCACCAACGTGACCAAGCTCTACGACGCCACCTCGACGCTCCCGGCCTACGCGCCCGACCCCTCCACCATCCGGGTCCTGCACGTCTCCGACATCCACCTCAACCCGGCGAGCTGGAAGATCATCGCCTCGCTCGTGGAGCAGTACAAGGTGGACGTGATCGTCGACTCGGGCGACACGATGGACCACGGCACGGCCGCCGAGAACGGCTTCCTGGACCCCATCGAGGACCTGGGTGCCCCCTACGTCTGGGTCCGCGGCAACCACGACTCGACGCTCACCCAGCAGTACCTGGAGGACCTGAGGAACGTCCACGTCCTGGACGACGGCCGGGCGAAGACGATCAAGGGCCTGCGTTTCGCGGGCATCGGCGATCCGCAGTACACCCCGGACCGCTCGAAGCAGATCGGCGCCGCCCAGTCCCAGGAACTGGCGGGTGCCCGGCTGGCCACGGCCCTGCGCGATCAGAGCTCGGCCGGCACGCCGGTGGACGTCGCCGTCGTCCACGAACCGGCGGCGGCCCGCGAGGTCGACGGCGAGGTGCCCCTGGTCCTGTCCGGCCATCTCCACCACGACGAGACGGAGGTCATGAAGTACGGCACCCGACTCCGCATCGAGGGCTCCACCGGCGGCAGCGGCCTGCGCGCCATCGAGGGCAAGCACCCCGACCCCATCGAGGCGTCGATCCTCTACTTCGACCGCGACACCCGCCACCTCCAGGCCTGGGACGAGATCGAACTGGGCGGCCTCGGCCTCACGACGGCCGAGGTCAGCCGCCACCTGCCGGAGGAGAACCAGCCCGGCGCGAACCCGTCGCCGAGCCCCCCGAGCACCCCCACGGAGGGCACCCCGTCCGCCTCCCCCTAAACCGTTTTGGCGATAGGTCCCGGCATCCCATATGCTTCTCACGTCCCCGACGCGCTGAGAAGCGCCCAGGCGGGCCGATAGCCCTCATCGTCTAGCGGCCTAGGACGCCGCCCTTTCAAGGCGGTAGCACGGGTTCGAATCCCGTTGGGGGCACGCACCACCCTGTGCGACACTGTCGTACGACGCTTGGTCCTGTGGAGCAGTTTGGAGTGCTCGCCACCCTGTCAAGGTGGAGGCCGCGGGTTCAAATCCCGTCAGGACCGCTGAGGTTTCACGTGAAACCTCGTGGCTGGGTAGCTCAGTTGGTACGAGCGTCCGCCTGAAAAGCGGAAGGTCGCCGGTTCGACCCCGGCCCCAGCCACCGCAGCCCGTTCAGGGCATGAGCCCCTCTCCAGCATCGCCGGAGAGGGGCTCAGTCGTGTCATGGCTCATGTCGACGGCACGTCCTGCCGAGGGCCGACCCAGGTGGTCAGGGCAGTCAGCAGCGCGTCGTGGTCGTGGTCGTCCGCGGCCCAGGCGATGTAGCCGTCCGGGCGGACCAGCAGCACTGCCGGGGCCTTGGTGCCGGCCGCCGGGGTGACGGTGATCGTCCGGTCCTCCCAGCCCGTCAGATCGGGAAACCGGCTGACGAGCACGAAACGGCAGGCGCGCAGGGCCTCGTACAGCCGCCCCGGGGAGCTGGTGCCGGGGCTCGGCACCAGCTCCAGGTCGGGAGCGCGACGGCCGGTGCTGGGGTGGGTGCCGGAGGGTGCCGGGTAGGAGATGGCGATGCCCGTCGCCATGGCAGCCAGACGGTCCGCCACCGGTGGAATGGCCGCGGCGGCGCGCGAGAGCAGGTTCATGGCGGTGCTCAGCACGGGCGAATGGATCAGCGCCAGTCGCATCATCCTGCCGCTGTCCCGGATCACCTCCCGCCCGATCGGGTGCCGCTCGGCCTGATACCCGTCGAGCAGCCCCTCCGGTGCCCATCCGCGCACCACCGCCGCCAGCCGCCACGCCAGATTGGCGGCGTCCTGGAGACCTGTGTTCATGCCCTGGCCGCCCGCCGGAGAGTGCACATGCGCGGCATCGCCCGCGAGCAGCACCCGCCCCAGCCGGTACCGCGGCACCTGGCGCTCGTCGGTCTGGAAGCGGGAGAGCCAGCGCGGATCGTGCATGCCGAAGTCGGTCCCGAGGGCCTTGCGGGTGATCGTCCGCACCTCCTCCAGATCGAGAGGCGCCTCGACCGGCAGCTGCCTGCCACGGTCCCAGGCGACCACCCGGTGCCAGCCGTCGCCCAGCGGGGAGACGAACGCGATCCCCTCGCGGACCGCGTTCGCCACCGGCATGGACTGCGGCAGGGTCAGCCGGACGTCGGCGAGCATCACCGAGCGCAGGGCAGCCCGGCCGGGGAACGGAAACCCCAGCGCCCGGCGCACGATGCTGTTCATGCCGTCCGCGCCGACCAGGTAAGCGGCACGCCGGGCCTCCGATGTGCCGTCGGACCGGCGCACGGTCACGCTCACCCCGTCGGCGTCCTGCTCGATCCCGGTGACCTCCGCGCCGGTCACCACCTCGGCCCCGAGCGCCTCGGCGCGTTGCGCCAGCACCGCCTCGGTCGCGTACTGCGGGGTCAGCAGCATGTAGGGGAATCGACTCGGCAGCCGCCTCAGATCCAGCTGCGCGTCCCCGATCATCTGGAGCTTGCCGATCTGGACACCGCCGGCGACGAGTTCGTCGGCGATGCCCCGGGCGTCCAGCAGCTCGAGCGTCCGGGCATGGACCGCGAAGGCTCGGGTCAGCCGCGACCGCTCCGTGCGGCGCTCGAGCACGGTGACGGAGACGCCCGCCGCGGCGAGGTCTCCGGCGAGCATCAGACCGGTGGGACCGGCACCCACGATCAGGACTTCGGTGGCTTTGGACATGGGACGGGAGGCCCTCCCATCGTGAGCGACTGCCGTACGGCCTCTCCGCCATGCAATCCCCGCCAGAACGAGAAACGGTCAAGCCTCACTCCGTGCCGCAGAGAGCGGGCAACGGGCCGCGGGCCAAAACCGTTCGCCACGGATTTCCCGGGGATGAGATCCTGGATCCCGTATGTCTACGCACCCCGCCCCCGCCCTCGGCGCCCTCGCCCCCCGCCTGACCGAGCTTTCCCTGCGCGACGCGCACCGGCTCGGCCGCAGGCTCGAAGGTGCGCGCAAGATCCGTAAGCCGGAGGCCCAGGCCGCCGTGCTCGCCGAGATCGAGGCGGAGGTCGCCAAGGCAGAGGAGCGCATGGCGGGGCGGCGCGCCCGGGTGCCCGAGGTCACGTACCCCGAGCAGCTGCCGGTCAGCCAGAAGAAGGACACGATCGCCGACGCCATCCGCGACCACCAGGTCGTGATTGTCGCCGGTGAGACCGGTTCCGGGAAGACCACGCAGATCCCGAAGATCTGCATGGAGCTCGGGCGGGGCGTCCGCGGCATGATCGGGCACACCCAGCCCCGTCGTATCGCCGCCCGCACGGTCGCCGAGCGCGTGGCGGAGGAGCTGGACACCCCGCTCGGCGAGACCGTCGGCTGGAAGGTCCGTTTCACCGACCAGGTCGACCCGGAGGCCACCTTCGTCAAGCTGATGACGGACGGCATCCTGCTCGCCGAGATCCAGACCGACCGCGAGCTGCGCGCCTACGACACGATCATCATCGACGAGGCCCACGAGCGGTCCCTCAACATCGACTTCCTGCTGGGCTACCTCGCCCAGCTGCTGCCGAAACGGCCCGACCTCAAGGTCGTCATCACCTCGGCCACCATCGACCCCGAGCGCTTCTCCCGGCACTTCGGCGACGCCCCGATCATCGAGGTCAGCGGCCGTACGTACCCCGTGGAAGTGCGCTACCGGCCGCTCCTCGAAGAGGACTCCGACGACGCCGACCGCGACCAGATCACCGCGATCACCGACGCCGTGGAGGAACTCCAGAAGGAGGGCAAGGGCGACATCCTCGTCTTCCTCTCCGGCGAGCGGGAGATCCGGGACACCGCCGACGCGCTCACGAAGAAGCAGTACAGATTCACCGAGATCCTGCCCCTCTACGCCCGGCTGTCGCACGCCGAGCAGCACCGCGTCTTCCAGCCGCACACCGGACGCAGGATCGTTCTGGCGACCAACGTCGCCGAGACCTCCCTCACCGTCCCGGGCATCAAGTACGTCATCGACCCGGGCTTCGCGCGGATCTCCCGCTACAGCCACCGCACCAAGGTCCAGCGCCTGCCCATCGAGCCGGTCTCCCAGGCCAGCGCCAACCAGCGCAAAGGCCGCTGCGGCCGTACGTCCGACGGCATCTGCATCCGCCTCTACAGCGAGGACGACTTCGAGGCCCGCCCGGAGTTCACGGACGCGGAGATCCTCCGTACGAACCTCGCCTCCGTCATCCTGCAGATGACCGCGGCCGGCCTCGGCGACATCGAGAAGTTCCCCTTCATCGACCCGCCGGACCACCGCAACATCCGCGACGGCGTGCAGCTCCTCCAGGAGCTCGGCGCCTTCGACCCGGCCCAGAAGGACATCCGCAAGCGGCTCACGCAGACCGGCCGCAAGCTCGCCCAGCTGCCCGTCGACCCGCGGCTGGCCCGCATGGTGCTGGAGGCCGACCGGAACGGCTGTGTCCGCGAGGTCATGGTCATAGCCGCCGCGCTGTCCATCCAGGATCCGCGCGAGCGCCCCGCCGACAAACAGGCGCAGGCGGACCAGCAGCACGCCCGTTTCAAGGACGAGACCAGCGACTTCCTGGCCTTCCTCAACCTCTGGCGCTACGTCCGCGAGCAGCAGAAGGAGCGGGGCTCGTCCTCCTTCCGCCGGATGTGCAAGCAGGAGTACCTCAACTTCCTTCGCATCCGCGAATGGCAGGACATCTACTCGCAGTTGCGCACGGTCGCGAAGCAGATGGGCATCCACCTCAACGAGGACGACGCCCCGGACGACCGCATCCACGTCTCCCTCCTCGCGGGCCTGCTCTCCCACGTCGGCATGAAGGACGTGAAGGAGACCGGCGGCGAGGGCGGGCGAAACACGGGGAAGAACGAGTACCTGGGCGCCCGCAACGCCAAGTTCGCCGTCTTCCCGGGCTCGGCCCTCTTCAAGAAGCCCCCGCGCTTCGTCATGTCCGCCGAACTCGTCGAGACGTCCCGCCTCTGGGCCCGCGTCAACGCGAAGATCGAGCCCGAGTGGGTCGAACCCCTCGCCGCCCACCTCCTCAAGCGCACCTACAGCGAGCCGCACTGGGAGAAGGACCAGGCAGCGGTGATGGCGTACGAGAAGGTCACGCTGTACGGCGTTCCGATCGTGGCGCAGCGGAAGGTCAACTACGGCCGGATCGACCCGGAGGTCAGCCGCGAGCTGTTCATCCGGAACGCGCTCGTCGAGGGCGACTGGCGCACGCACCACAAGTTCTTCTCGGACAACCGCCGCCTCCTCACCGAGGTGGAGGAGCTGGAGCACCGGGCCCGGCGCCGGGACATCCTGGTCGACGACGAGACGCTGTTCGACTTCTACGACCAGAAGATCCCCGAACACGTCGTCTCCGGCGCCCACTTCGACTCCTGGTGGAAGCGCAAGCGGCACGAGCAGCCCGACTTCCTCGACTTCGAGCGCGAGATGCTCATCAACGAGAAGGCGGGCGAGGTCAGCAAGGCTGACTACCCGGACTCCTGGCGCCAGGGGAACCTCAAGTTCCGCGTGACGTACCAGTTCGAGCCGGGCGCGGACGCCGACGGCGTGACCGTCCACATCCCGCTCCAGGTCCTCAACCAGGTCACGGACGAGGGCTTCGACTGGCAGATCCCGGGCCTGCGGGAAGAGGTCGTCACGGAGCTGATCCGGTCCCTGCCGAAGCCGATCCGCCGCCACTACGTCCCCGCGCCGAACCACGCGCAGGCGTTCCTGGACAGCGCGGTTCCGCTCCAGGAGCCGCTCACGACGACCATGGCCCGCGAACTGAAGCGCAGGGTCGGCGTGCCCTTCGAGGCGGACGACTTCGACTGGTCCAAGGTCCCCGACCACCTCAAGGTCACGTTCCGGATCGTCGATGAGCGGCGTCGCAAGCTCGCGGAGGACAAGGACCTGGAAGCGCTGAAGCTGCGGCTGCGGCCGAAGGCCCGCAAGGCCCTCTCCCAGGCCGCGGCGGCCACCGCCGAGCGCCAGGGCGGCGAGTCCCTGGAGCGCAAGGGCCTCACCGACTGGACGATCGGCACGCTCACCCGCGTCTTCGAGACCCGGCGGGCCGGCCAGCCGGTGAAGGCGTATCCGGCGCTGGTCGACGACGGCGACACGGTCTCCGTACGCCTCTTCGACACGGAGGCGGAGCAGGCGCAGGCCATGTGGAAGGGCACGCGCCGCCTGATCCTGCGCAACATCCCGGTGAACCCGGCGAAGTTCGCCTCCGAGAAGCTGACGAACGCGCAGAAGCTGGCGCTGTCCGCGAATCCGCACGGCTCCATCCAGGGCCTGTTCGACGACTGCGCGATGGCGGCCGCCGACAAGCTGATCGGGGACTTCGGCGGGCCGGCGTGGGACGAGGAGTCCTACCGGAAGCTGTACGACAAGGTCCGCGCGGAGATCGTCGACACCACGGTCCGTACGGTGGGCCAGGTGCAGCAGGTCCTGGCCGCCTGGCAGGCCTGTGAACGCCGCCTGAAGGGCGTACGCAGCCCCGCGCTGCTGCCGAACCTCCAGGACGTGCGGGGGCAGCTGGACGCCCTCGTGAAGCCGGGCTTCGTGACGGAGGCGGGGCTGCGGCGCCAGCCGGATCTGATGCGCTATCTGGTGGCGGCGGACCGGCGGCTGCAGCAGATGCCGGCGAACGTCCAGCGGGACACCACGCGGATGCAGAAGGTCCACGAGATGCAGGACGAGTACGCCTGGCTGCTGGAGCAGATGCCGCAGGGCCGCCCGGTGCCGTCGTCGGTCCTGGACATCCGCTGGATGATCGAGGAGCTCCGGGTCAGCTACTTCGCCCACGCGCTGGGCACGGCGTACCCCGTCTCCGACAAGCGGATCGTCAAGGCGATCGACGCGGAAGTCCCGTAATCGCCCGTGCGCGTTGGGTGAGTTCGCGCAGGGCCCCACCCCTCCTGTACAGTCTCTTCTCGCAGCGCAACGCACGAATAGCGCCGCGAAACCTGGTCCTGTGGAGCAGTTTGGAGTGCTCGCCACCCTGTCAAGGTGGAGGCCGCGGGTTCAAATCCCGTCAGGACCGCAGTGAAGTGAGCAGGGCCCGCATCCCGCAAGGGACGCGGGCCCTTTCTCATACGCGTCAAGGCCGCGGGGAGAGAGCCCGGATCTTCGGATCCGGGCTCTTTTGTGTGTCCTGACCTCCGTAGAGCCCCCAGAGCTCCCCCACGCCGCCTTGACGGCCCCTCATTCGCTCGGTACCCAGAAACCAGGGACGTTCCCGTGCGGCCTCTGGAGGTGGCGTATGGCGGCATCGGCCAGGCACGAGACGCGGGCCCTGCTCCGCGCGCACCTGTCGGCCGCGTCGTCGTACCGGCACCTCACACGCCACTGCCCGATCTGCCACCGGCTGCTGCGGCTGGTGATGGAGTCCGTGCCAGGCCGGCCTCAACACCCGTCCGAGCGCGGGACGGTGGAGCCGGAGGCTCCTCTACCGCACCGGCGTCAGAGCTAACAAGCCGCTTGGTATGTGACGGGTGTCACCGCATGAGTTTTGGAAAGTGCGGTACTTACCCCCCACCTACAACAGGTCAATTTAATATGTGCAATTGCACTCCACCCCGAGGTGCCGCGCACAGGAGATCCGACACCCCTCCCCAGACTCCGACAAGGCCACTCACAGCAGGCCCGGCAGACCGGTGGTCGGCGCACAAAAAAGATCGCGCTGGACCCGGCGGAGTCCAACGCGATCTACGACGCACCCTGTTACATGCCTGCGAAGCTCTGACTGGCTTGGGCGTGGGGCCTGTTGGGGCAGGACCCGCGTCGCTTGGAGCTAGGGTTCCGGACGCCGCGGCCAGTGGGGGACCAGCCGGTTTGTCCGGTATTCAATTGTTCAGGCCTCGCTGCGCTGCTGCGGAATACCCGCGAGCAGAGCGCGGACCTCAGCCTCGCGGTAGCGCCGATGCCCGCCGAGCGTGCGGATCGACGTGAGCTTGCCGGCCTTCGCCCACCGCGTGACCGTCTTCGGGTCCACGCGGAACATGGTGGCGACCTCAGCCGGGGTCAGCAGCGGCTCGGCATCAGGGGTGCGAGCGGTCATGAGCGGCCTCCTCGGGAGAACCGAACCTTCTCGGTTCTTTCCTCTAAATTCTGCACCTTGACCCGCGTTGCCCGAAATGGCGGACGCGAGTCGAGTCGGTTATAGGACGAACGGCTTGTCCTCGGCACTACAACTACACCATCTGTCCAGCCGCGTCGGCCAAACCGATGGAATTGCCCCTCCAGGTGTTCATCAGCGACGGAAGCCGATGGACCATGCCATAGCGGACAGTCACGCCGCTGTGACGATCAGTCACAGCGGCGATCAGGAGTCACGAGACCCCCCAAAGCGTGCAATGCTGAGATTCCGCCCACAGTGCAGCACTACGGGACGGAAGGAGCCCCCCGGACTCCTTGTCCTATTTTGGCATGAGGAGGGGCAAGGGGCGCAAGAGCCACGTACGTGTAGTCCGTCACGCTTGGCCAACTTGGGAGGTACGCCCGGATCGGGCCGTACGTCCCTTGTTGACGAATCCTCAGGAAAAGCACAGTCCGCTTCAGGAAGTCGGTGCGAGGACAAAACCTCAAATCGGGCGGTTCGTCAAACGTCAGTTCGTTACCGACCGCGAGCCGTCCGTAGGGATCACAAGGTCAGGGGTCAGTTGGCCGACCGAAGATCCCGCACGGAACGCCACCGCTCCACCAGCCGCGCGTACGCCGCCCCCGCGGCCGTCCCGTCGCCCCGGCGCAGCGCGGCGATCCCCTCGGCCACGTCCGCCGCCGAGTGATCGTCCTCCAGCGCCCCGGCCGGCACGGCGTGCACCAGACCGCCGTAGTCCAGCTCCACGAGCGAGCGCGGGTGGAACTCCTCCAGCCAGCGCCCGACGTCCACCAGGCCGTCGATCAGCGGCCCCTCGTCCATGGCCTCCTTCAGGGCCTTGAGGCCCCGGGCCACGCGCCGCCGGGCCTGGACCATCGGCGTGCGGTAGCGCAGCACGGGCGGGCTGTCGACAGAGTCGCCCTTGTCGTACTCACGCTCCTCGTCGGAGACCAGCACGAACCAGTTGATCGGCACCTGCCAGGTCGCCGTGCGGATCCACGGGCGGGCGTCCGGGTTGATCGCCAGCCAGCGCTCGTAGTCCTGGGCGGCCTGGTTCCGCAGGAAGGGCGGCAGGACCGCGTCCAGGACGGGCTGCGGGAGCTCCTCGGAGAGGTCGTCCAGGGCCTGCCAGCCGCGCAGCCTGGTGCGCCAGGGGCAGACGCAGACGACGCCGTCGACATCGAGCACGAAGGCGTCCTCGCTCTCGTGCACCGGCACCGGGACCGGCGGGGTGGGCGCCAAGTCGGCCAGGGCGCGACGCAGTTCGTCCTGGTACGAGGGTCGGTCCGTACGACGCGCGTAGCGGGCCCAGTGGCCGCGCTCCGGTTCGGGGAAGGCGGCCAGCGGTTCGTACACGCGCAGATAGGTCGCGTAGGGGACGATCACCGAGGACACCTTGGGCACGCCTGCTCCCTCCCCCGCGCTCCGTCGCGAAAACCTGCGGAACCACTCACGAACGCACGGGAAGACTATGCAAATCGTCGCACGGGTGTACTCCGCACGGAGGGGATCCTGTGCGGGGTGCCGCCGTCTGGCGCACCAGGCCCTAATCTCATGCTCAACAGCTTCCGCCACCCATACGGGAGCCCAGCCCCACCCGCCGCAACTTACTCAGGAGTCACCACAGTGACCGACGTAGCCGGCGCGCCTGCTGATGTACTGCACACCCTGTTCCACTCGGACCAGGGGGGTCATGAGCAAGTCGTGCTCTGCCAGGACCGCGCGAGCGGCCTCAAGGCCGTCATCGCCCTCCACTCCACCGCCCTGGGCCCCGCGCTCGGCGGTACGCGCTTCTACCCGTACGCCAGTGAGGCGGAGGCCGTCGCCGACGCGCTGAACCTCGCGCGCGGGATGTCGTACAAGAACGCCATGGCCGGTCTCGACCACGGCGGCGGCAAGGCCGTGATCATCGGCGACCCGGAGCGGATCAAGAGCGAGGAGCTGCTGCTCGCCTACGGCCGCTTCGTGGCCTCCCTCGGCGGGCGCTACGTCACCGCCTGCGACGTCGGTACGTATGTCGCCGACATGGACGTCGTGGCCCGCGAGTGCCGCTGGACGACCGGCCGCTCCCCCGAGAACGGCGGCGCCGGGGACTCCTCCGTCCTCACCGCCTACGGCGTCTACCAGGGCATGCGCGCCTCCGCCCAGCACCTGTGGGGCGACCCGACGCTGCGCGCCAAGCGGATCGGCATCGCCGGTGTCGGCAAGGTCGGCCACCACCTGGTGGAGCACCTGGTGAAGGAGGGCGCCGAGGTCTTCGTCACGGACGTGCGCGAGGACGCGGTGCGGCGGATCACCGAACGGCACCGGGACGTGATCGCCGTCAAGGACACCGACGAGCTGATCCGGGTCGACGGGCTGGGCATCTACGCCCCCTGCGCGCTGGGCGGCGCCCTCGACGACGACACCGTGCCCGTACTGACCGCCGAGGTGGTCTGCGGCGCCGCCAACAACCAGCTCGCCCACCCGGGTGTGGAGAAGGACCTCGCCGACCGCGGGATCCTCTACGCGCCGGACTACGTGGTGAACGCCGGCGGTGTCATCCAGGTGGCCGACGAACTGCACGGCTTCGACTTCGAGCGGTGCAAGGCGAAGGCGTCGAAGATCTACGACACGACGCTGGCCATATTCGCACGTGCGAAGGAGGACGGTATTCCGCCGGCCGCCGCGGCCGACCGGATCGCCGAGCAGCGGATGCACGACGCGGCCATGGCCCGCCGGGCACGCTGAACCGGAGCGGACACGGGACCGACCCGGAGAGGTCTCGTACGTTTGGCCGGTACCCGTCGGTGGGCAGTTAGAGAGAACTCTCACTTCTACCGGCGGGTCGACCGCCGATAAGTGGTTAAAATCGCGGTTGACCAGCGAGGACGGGGCGCCTCGAGGGTCCTGGGCGCGGGCACGTCATGCGGGCGACGTACCGTATGGGCGCGGGCTCAGGTACCGTGGAAGCCCTACGGACACGGTCTCTCCGCGGAGAGTCCGTTCCGGACCATGAACGCGTGTCAAGACTCTGGGGCCGTCGAGCCCCGTCGTTGAGGGGGTCGAGCCATGGGGCGCGGCCGGGCCAAGGCCAAGCAGACGAAGGTCGCCCGCCAGCTGAAGTACAACAGCGGTGGGACTGACCTCTCACGCCTGGCCGAGGAGCTGGGTGCATCGCCTTCGAATCCGCAGCCGCCTAACGGCGAGCCGGTGGTCGAGGACGATGATCAGGACGAGGACCTGTACGCACGGTACGCCGACCTCTATGAGGACGACGACGAAGATGAGGACGACCAGTCCTCACGACACCGTCGCGGCGCTTGACCCTGCACTGAGCACTTACCCGGTCGGTGACTCCGGTCACCGACCGGGTTCTGTGCTGCCCACAGGATCATGACCCCCGTGCCTCAGCTCGCGTAGTCACCGATCAGGGCGGCGCCGGTGGTGTGCTCGCCCCGGTCCGTGATCTCCCCTGCCACCCAGGCGTCCACGCCGCGGTCGGCCAGGGTCGTCAGGGCCACGTCCGTGGACTCCTGCGGCACGATCGCGATCATGCCCACGCCCATGTTCAGGGTCTTCTCCAGCTCCAGGCGCTCGACCTGACCGGTCCGGCCGACGAGGTCGAAGATCGGGGCCGGGGTCCAGGTGGAGCGGTCGACGATCGCGTGCAGCCCGTCCGGGATCACCCGGGCGAGGTTGGCCGCGAGTCCGCCGCCGGTGATGTGGCTGAAGGCGTGCACCTCGGTGGTGCGCATCAGGGCCAGGCAGTCCAGCGAGTAGATCTTCGTCGGCTCCAGCAGTTCCTCGCCGAGGGTGCGGCCGAGCTCCTCGATGTGGCTGTCCAGCGCGAGGCCCGCCTGGTTCAGCAGGACATGCCGGACGAGGGAGTACCCGTTCGAGTGAAGACCGGAGGCCGCCATGGCGATCACCGCGTCACCCGTACGGATACGATCCGCGCCGAGCAGCCGGTCGGCCTCCACGACACCCGTGCCGGCTCCGGCGACGTCGAAGTCGTCCGCGCCCAGCAGGCCCGGGTGCTCGGCGGTCTCGCCGCCGACCAGGGCGCAGCCGGCCAGCACACAGCCCTCGGCGATGCCCTTGACGATGGCGGCGACACGCTCGGGGTGGACCTTGCCGACGCAGATGTAGTCGGTCATGAACAGCGGCTCGGCGCCGCAGACCACGATGTCGTCCATGACCATGGCGACCAGGTCGTGGCCGATCGTGTCGTAGATCCCGAGCTGGCGGGCGATGTCGACCTTGGTGCCGACGCCGTCCGTGGCGGAGGCGAGCAGGGGACGCTCGTAGTTCTTCAGGGCGGAGGCGTCGAAGAGGCCGGCGAAGCCGCCGAGGCCGCCGAGGACCTCGGGGCGCTGCGCCTTCTTCACCCACTCCTTCATGAGTTCTACGGCGCGGTCGCCCGCTTCGATGTCGACGCCCGCGGCTGCGTAGCTGGCGCCGCCCTCGGCGATGGGTGTCTCAGACATGGCTGATGAGAACCTTCGTGTCGTACGGCAGGTGTGACGGGCCGGCTACGGGCGGCGGATCGCGTCGGCGGCGGCCGTGGCGGCAGGACCCGCGGCCAGCTCGGTCTCCAGGAGCTGCTTGCCGAGCAGCTCCGGGTCCGGCAGCTCCATCGGGTACTCGCCGTCGAAGCAGGCACGGCACAGGTTCGGCTTGGCGATGGTGGTCGCCTCGATCATGCCGTCGATGGAGATGTACGCCAGGGAGTCGGCGCCCATCGAGGTGCCGATCTCGTCCACGGTCATGCCGTTGGCGATGAGCTCGGCGCGGGTGGCGAAGTCGATGCCGAAGAAGCAGGGCCACTTCACGGGCGGCGAGGAGATCCGGATGTGGACCTCGGCGGCGCCCGCCTCGCGCAGCATGCGGACCAGGGCCCGCTGCGTGTTGCCGCGCACGATCGAGTCGTCCACGACGACCAGGCGCTTGCCCTTGATGACTTCCTTGAGGGGATTCAGCTTCAGACGGATGCCGAGTTGGCGGATGGTCTGTGAGGGCTGGATGAAGGTGCGGCCCACGTAGGCGTTCTTCACCAGGCCCGAGCCGAAGGGGATGCCGGACGCCTCCGCGTAGCCGATGGCGGCGGGGGTGCCGGACTCCGGGGTCGCTATGACGAGGTCGGCGTCGACCGGGGCTTCCTTGGCGAGCTTGCGGCCCATCTCCACGCGGGAGAGGTAGACGTTCCGGCCGGCGATGTCCGTGTCCGGGCGGGCCAGGTACACGTATTCGAAGACACAGCCCTTGGGCTTCGCTTCCGCGAATCGGGAGGAACGCAGGCCGTTCTCGTCGATGGCGACGAACTCGCCCGGCTCGATCTCGCGGACATAGCTGGCGCCGCAGATGTCGAGGGCCGCGGACTCGGAGGCCACGACCCAGCCGCGCTCCAGGCGGCCGAGGACCAGCGGGCGGATGCCCTGCGGGTCGCGGCCCGCGTACAGCGTGTGCTCGTCCATGAAGACGAGGGAGAAGGCGCCCTTGACCTGCGGGAGGACGCGATGGGCCGCGTCCTCGATGGTCAGCGGCTTGCCGTCCTCGTCGACCTGGGCCGCGAGGAGCGCGGTGAGCAGGTCGGTGTCGTTGGTCGCCGCGACGCGCGGGGTGCGGCCGCCCTCCTGCTTGGGCAGGTCGGCGACCATCTCGGCGAGCTGGGCGGTGTTGACCAGGTTGCCGTTGTGGCCGAGCGCGATGGAGCCGTGCCCGGTGGCACGGAACGTCGGCTGGGCGTTCTCCCACACGGAGGCGCCGGTGGTCGAGTAGCGGGCGTGTCCGACCGCGATGTGTCCCTGGAGCGAGCCGAGGGAGGTTTCGTCGAAGACCTGGGAGACCAGGCCCATGTCCTTGAAGACAAGGATCTGAGAGCCGTTGCTGACCGCGATTCCCGCGGATTCCTGGCCTCGATGCTGGAGGGCGTAGAGCCCGAAGTACGTGAGCTTGGCGACCTCTTCGCCCGGAGCCCAGACACCGAAGACGCCACAAGCGTCCTGGGGGCCCTTCTCACCGGGGAGCAGGTCGTGGTTGAGTCGTCCGTCACCACGTGGCACGCCATCGAGTGTAGGCGAGGTCGACCACTGGTCCGAATTGGGGATTCCGGACTTTTTGGTGGATCACTGTCCGGCGACGGCTCGCACACTCGTGCCGTTCTTGCTGGTCAGCGTAAGAGTCTGATGATCGACTCCGTACTTCAGCTCCCCGTCGAAAAGTCGCAGCAGGGTCTTCTCGTCGGCCATGAGTGAGTCTTCGCACATCATTCGGGTCGTGGCCGGGGGGCCCAGGGTGATATTGCCGTCGCGCACGGTGGCCTTGGCGTTCACCTTGTTGCAGCCGAGGCTTCCGGAGACGGTGCCCTTCTTCTCGTCGAAGGTGAGGTGGGCGCGGCCGTCGGCCTCCGGCGTCGTGACGGTCCACTTGGTGCCGCTCAGCTCGGCGTCCTTGGCCTTGGTGAGCCGGACGGTGTCGCCCTTGTCGGTGGTGAGGGTGAGGCGGTCGCCGTCCACCTTCGCCTCGAACTCCTGGTCGGAGAGGGTGCGGGCGAGGGCAGTCTCGAAGGCCATGGGCTTGTTCTCGCAGGCCATCTCCGTGGCCCTGGTCTTGCTGAGCCGGACGCGGTCGCCGTCGACGGTGGCGTCGGCGCCGAAGTTGTTGCAGCCGAGGCTGCCCTCGGCCCGGCCCTTGTCGATGGTCATGTGGGTGCCGGTGGGTGCCTTCTGGGTCTTTCCGTCCGCGGTGACGCTGTCCACGCTCCACCGCATGCCGGTGACCGCCGGCTTGTCGGCACCGACCGAACCGCTGCCGCTGTCCGCCTTCTCACTGCCGCAGGCCGCCATGAGCGGGACGAGCATGGCGGCGGCCGTCAGGGTCATGCGCTGCTTCTGCCTGTCCATGCCACTTCGACGGGGCAACCGGGGGGATCGGTTCCCCTCAGCTCATCACGGGCAGGTACGCCTCCAGGTCGGCCCGCTCGCCGCTCGCGCTGACCCGGGCGTCCTGGAGCGCCTGCTTCCAGGTCAGCCGGCCGGTCGCCAGCCGGATCCAGGTCAGCGGGTCCGTCTCGACGACGTTGGGCGGGGTGCCCCGGGTGTGCCTCGGACCCTCCACGCACTGCACCACCGCGTACGGCGGCACCCGCACCTCCGTGGAGCCGCCGGGCGCCTTGGCGGCGAGCGCGTCGGCGAGCAGCCGGGTGCAGGCGGCCAGGGCCTGACGGTCGTAGGGGATGTCCAGGCCGGGGACGGCGGTGTTGAGGTCGTCGGTGTGGACGACGAGTTCGACGGTGCGTGTGACGACGTAGTCGGCGAGGGGCAGGGCGCCCGCGCCGGTGGGGAGCAGCCGGCCGGCGGGGTGCGCGTCGAGGTGCGTGGTGAAGCTGTGCTCGGCGGCGGCGAAGTGGGCGTCGAGGTCCGGGTGCTCCTCGACCAGGCGGCGGGCGGTGTCGGCGATGGCGGGGGCGTCGTCGGCTATGGCGAACGGCCAGTCGAGCAACCGGCCGTCCTGCCGCGCGGGCTCGGGCTCCCCGAGCAGCCGGTCCACGGCGTCCAGGGCCATGGCGCAGTGCGCGGCCAGCTCGCGCACGGTCCAGTCGCCGAGGCGCGTGGGCAGGTCCAGCCGGTCCGGGCCGAGGGCGCCCACGGCCCGGCGTATGTTCCCGAACTGGGCGAGCACGGCGGTCCGGGTCTTGGCGGGGTCGTAGGCGCGGGGGCGCTTCTTGGCCGGGGGCATGGGGATCAGCCTAGGCGGGGGCTGTGACAGTCGGGGGTGCCTCGAAGGTCTGGCCGTTGGCGGGCACTCCGATGCCGGTCCAGGTGAAGGGGGCGCCCCGGGCCGCGTCCGGGTCGGGGCCGTCCATGAGCTGGAAGTGGAGGTGCGGCTCGGAGGAGTTGCCGGAGTTGCCGCAGCGGGCGAGCGGCTGTCCGGCCCGGACGCGGTCGCCCTCGTGGACGGTGAGGGAGCCGCGCTGGAGGTGGGCGTAGGCGGCGTAGGTGCCGTTGCCGAGGTCCAGGACGATGTGGTTGCCGAGGACGCGGCGGATGCCGGACATCTCTCGTACCGAGCCCTCGACGAGGATCAGGTACACCAGCCCGAGCAGCGAGTTGCGGCTGAGGTGGTCGCGCTGCCCGTCGACCGCCCGTACGACCGTGGCGTCGGCGACCGCGAGGATCTCGGCGCCGAAGGCCGGGAAGTCCTCGGGGCGGCGGGCGAGCGGCCACAGCGGGCGGAAGGCGGGGCGGGCGCCCGGCTCGGGCTCGGCGAGGAT
Source organism: Streptomyces sp. NPDC008137 (assembly GCF_042957035.1). NCBI lineage: Bacteria > Bacillati > Actinomycetota > Actinomycetes > Kitasatosporales > Streptomycetaceae > Streptomyces > Streptomyces sp. NPDC008137. Next base: position 92,185 of record NZ_JBIBHN010000009.1, read on the forward strand.
GTCGATGGCGTATGTCTGCCCGTGGGTGTGGATGCCGTGGCTCGGGGTGCGGTCGGCCGGGCTGTTCAGCGCGGTCCAGCGGCCGGTCACGGGCGCGGCGACCTCAAGGGGTTCCCGGGCCCGGCGCGGGCTGTCGGGGGCGCCGCCCCACCGGTTGGCGACGGTGATGACGGCGTACGCGAGGAGCAGCAGCAGGCAGTTCCACAGGATGGGGTAGCCCCAGCCGAAGCCGATATGGGCGATCACCAGGCCGATGAAGGCCAGCTGGAGGCACTGGAAGGCCACCGTGCCGATCTTGCGTGCGGACATCCTGCCCCCGGTTCGTCTACGGTCGCGCCGTCGATACCGCCACCAGCAGCGGCACGACGCGCTGGTCGGGCACCTCGTAGCGGCCCCGGCCGGTCGTGTGCAGCCAGCCGGTGCCGGTGAGCTGGCGCAGGTGGTGGTAGATCTGGCCGGTCGTGCCGACCTCGTCCAGCTCGGCGAGTTCGGCCGCGGTGCGCCGGCCGCCGAGGATCTCGCGGAGCAGCCGGAGCCGGACCGGGTGGCCGAGCGCCGCGAACGACTCGGCGGCCGCCGTCCAGTCCTCCTCCAGCAGCCCCTCGGTCAGGGCTCCCATCTGCCACGCGTACGGCTCGCCCGTCGGCAGGCGCACGGAGCCGGTGTAGAGGATGCCGCCGTCGGTGGCTCCCAGCTCGGAGAGTTGCTCCCGCAGCCCGTTCAGGGCCCAGAAGTCGCCCCCTTCGAGGCGCGGGCCGGTGCTGGGGGCGCCTTCCAGGGCCGCCAGACGGCGTTCCAGGTCGGCTACACGTTCTTCGAGTTCCACTCCTCCAGTATTACGGAACTACGTAATTACGTGCAACCGTCGAATCCGTTCGCGGCCCCGATCACGGCCCCGATCACGGCCCCGGGACACGCCGAGGCCCCCGTCCGGCGAACCGGACGGGGGCCTCGTGACGTACGGCCGGCTTACGCCAGCAGCGCCGGGATCGTCGCCTCGTGCGTCTCGCGCAGCTCGGACAGCGGGAGCGCGAACTCGCCCTGGACGTCCACCGAGTCGCCGTCGACGACACCGATGCGGGTGACCGGGAGGCCCCGCGCACCGCACATGTCGTTGAAGCGCAACTCCTCCGAGCGCGGCACGGCCACGACCGCGCGGCCCGCCGACTCGGAGAAGAGGAAGGTGAAGGCGTCCAGACCGTCCGGGACGATCAGGCGGGCTCCCTTGCCGCCCAGCAGCGCCGACTCGACGACGGCCTGGATCAGACCGCCGTCGGACAGGTCGTGCGCGGAGTCGATCATGCCGTCGCGGGAGGCGGCGATCAGGATCTCGGCGAGCAGCCGCTCGCGCTCCAGGTCGACCTTGGGCGGCAGGCCGCCGAGGTGGTCGTGCACGACCTGGGACCAGGCCGAACCGCCGAACTCCTCACGCGTGTCGCCGAGAAGGTAGAGCAGCTGCCCCTCCTCCTGGAAGGCGACCGGCGTGCGGCGGGCCACGTCGTCGATCACGCCGAGGACGGCGACCACCGGGGTCGGGTGGATGGCGGCCTCGCCCGTCTGGTTGTAGAGGGAGACGTTGCCGCCGGTCACCGGGGTGCCCAGCTGCTGACAGGCGTCCGCCAGACCGCGCACGGCCTCCGCGAACTGCCACATCACCGCCGGGTCCTCGGGCGAGCCGAAGTTCAGGCAGTCGGAGACGGCGAGCGGCTTCGCGCCGGTCGTGGCGACGTTGCGGTACGCCTCCGCCAGCGCCAGCTGGGCGCCGTGGTACGGGTCGAGCTTGGCGTACCGGCCGTTGCCGTCCGTGGCGATGGCCACGCCGAGGCCGGACTCCTCGTCGATCCGGATCATGCCGGAGTCCTCGGGCTGGGCGAGGACGGTGTTGCCCTGCACGAAGTGGTCGTACTGGCTGGTGATCCAGGACTTGGAGGCCTGGTTCGGGGAGCCGACGAGCTTCAGGACCTGGTCCTTCAGCTCCTCGGACGTCGCCGGCCGGGGCAGCTTGTTCGCGTCGTCGGCCTGGAGCGTGTCCTGCCAGGACGGGCGGGCGTACGGGCGCTCGTAGACCGGGCCCTCGTGCGCGACCGTGCGCGGATCGACGTCGACGATCTTTCCGCCGTGCCAGTAGATCTCCAGGCGGTCGCCGTCGGTCACCTCACCGATGACGGTGGCGATGACGTCCCACTTCTCGCAGATCTCCAGGAAGCGGTCGACCTTCTCCGGCTCGACGACCGCGCACATGCGCTCCTGCGACTCGCTCATGAGGATCTCCTCGGGCGAGAGAGTCGAGTCACGCAGGGGTACGTCGTCCAGCGTCACGCGCATGCCGCCCGAGCCGTTCGACGCCAGCTCGCTCGTCGCGCAGGACAGGCCCGCCGCGCCGAGATCCTGGATGCCGACGACCAGCTTCTCCCGGAAGGCCTCCAGGGTGCACTCGATGAGGAGCTTCTCCTGGAAGGGGTCGCCGACCTGGACGGCGGGCCGCTTGGAGGGCTTCGCGTCGTCGAAGGTCTCGCTCGCCAGGATCGAGGCGCCGCCGATGCCGTCGCCGCCGGTCCGGGCCCCGTAGAGGATGACCTTGTTGCCCGCGCCGGACGCCTTCGCCAGGTGGATGTCCTCGTGCCGCATGACGCCGATGGCACCGGCGTTGACCAGCGGGTTGCCCTGGTAGCAGGAGTCGAAGACGACCTCGCCGCCGATGTTGGGCAGGCCCAGGCAGTTGCCGTAGCCGCCGATGCCGGCGACGACACCGGGCAGCACCCGCTTGGTGTCGGGGTGGTCGGCAGCGCCGAAGCGCAGCGGGTCGACCACGGCGACGGGCCGCGCACCCATGGCGATGATGTCGCGGACGATGCCGCCGACACCCGTGGCCGCGCCCTGGTAGGGCTCCACGTACGAGGGGTGGTTGTGCGACTCGACCTTGAAGGTGACCGCGTAGCCCTGGCCGACGTCCACCACACCGGCGTTCTCGCCGATGCCGACGAGGAGGGCGTCCGACTGGGGCGCCTTCTCGCCGAACTGGCGCAGGTGCACCTTCGACGACTTGTACGAGCAGTGCTCGGACCACATGACGGAGTACATGGCGAGCTCGGCACCGGTGGGCCGGCGGCCGAGGATCTCCACGACCCGCTCGTACTCGTCCTTCTTCAGACCGAGTTCGGCCCAGGGCAGCTCGACGTCGGGGGTCTCGGCCGCGTGCTCGACCGTGTCCAGAGGCGTCCGGCTCATGCGTTGACCAGCTTCTTGAGGATCGAGGTGAAGAACGGCAGGCCGTCGGTACGGCCCGTACCGATCAGCTGCTCGACGGCGTGCTCGGGGTGCGGCATGAGGCCGACCACGTTTCCGGCCGCGTTGGTGACGCCGGCGATGTCCCGCTGCGAGCCGTTGGGGTTGAAGTCCAGGTACCGGAAGGCGACGCGGCCCTCGGCCTCCAGCTGGTCGAGCGTGTACGCGTCGGCCACGTACTGCCCGTCGTTGTTCTTCAGCGGGATGTGGATCTCCTGGCCGGCCGTGTAGTCGGTGGTCCAGGAGGTCTCGGCGTTCTCCACGCGCAGCTTCTGGTCACGGCAGATGAAGTGCAGGTGGTCGTTGCGCAGCATCGTGCCCGGCAGCAGATGGGCCTCGGTGAGGATCTGGAAGCCGTTGCAGATGCCGAGCACCGGCAGACCGGCCTTCGCCTGCTCCAGCAGGGGCTCCATCACCGGCGAGAAACGGGCGATGGCCCCGGCGCGCAGATAGTCGCCGTAGGAGAAACCACCGCACAACACCACGGCGTCGACCTGCTTGAGGTCCTTGTCCTTGTGCCAGAGGGCGACCGGCTCGGCGCCCGCGACCCGGATCGCGCGCTGCGTGTCCCGGTCGTCCAGACTGCCGGGAAAAGTGACCACGCCAATACGAGCGGTCACTTCACGGCCTCCGCGACTTCCTCGACCCGGACGGTGAAGTCCTCGATCACGGTGTTCGCGAGGAAGGACTCCGCAAGATCGTGAATGCGGGCGAGGGCGGCCTCGTCGACCGGCCCGTCAACTTCCAGTTCGAAACGCTTTCCCTGGCGGACGTCCGAGATCCCCTCGAAACCCAGCCGCGGCAGTGCGCGCTGCACCGCCTGGCCCTGGGGGTCGAGGATCTCCGGCTTGAGCATGACGTCGACTACGACGCGTGCCACGTGCACTCCCGGTGGTGTGGTGCTGAGCAGGTTCCTGCAGTGGTTTCAGACTACCCGCACAAAATTTCTACGCGCGTCGACTTGTAGGAAGCTACGTGACGGTCATCACGATCCCGCATCGACGGGTCCGCACACGAAAATTTCCAGGAAAGATTCCGGGTCGTCACCCGAAACCTATTGCGTTCGGACACGCGGAAGGATTTAGTCGGTGTCAACAATGCATTGCACGGCACTGTACAAATGAATTGGCAAGTGCCGCAGGAAGGGACCGATATTCGTGGCGCAGAAGGTCGTGGTCACTCTCTTTGACGACATCGACGGCTCGGAAGCGGCGGAAACGATCGCTTTCGGACTGGACGGCAAGTCGTACGAGATCGACCTGAACGAAGGCAATGCCGACGAACTGCGGAAGGCGCTCGCGCCTTACGTGGAGGCCGGCCGCAAGCGGTCCCGCTCGGGCAAGGCGTACCGGCAGACGGAGGTCGCCCCCGACCCCTCGGCCGTACGGGCCTGGGCCCAGGCCAACAAGATGGACGTCCCCGCGCGCGGGCGCATCCCCAAGAAGGTCTACGAGGCGTTCACGGCCGCCCAGTGACGGCCCGCTGAGCCCCGGCCGACCGCCGGCCATCCGCCCCTCGCGGCAACCGACTTGCGCAGCACCCGGGCTGATCAGTTAGAGTCTGGAGCACGCCGAGGGGCGAGGCCGAAAGGCCCAGCTCACGGAAACACGCGGGTGTAGTTCAGTAGTAGAACATCCCCCTTCCAGGGGGAAGGCGCAGTGTGCGATTCCTGTCACCCGCTCTGCATCACCGTACCGACCACTCCTGTGGATCAGGTAGGCTGGTGCCCGCACCGATCGGTGAGAGCCGATCGGGGGCAATTGCGGACGTAGCTCAGCTGGTAGAGCGCAACCTTGCCAAGGTTGAGGTCGCGAGTTCGAACCTCGTCGTCCGCTCGGGAATGAGACCCCGGTCCTTCAGGACCGGGGTCTTTTCGTGTCCATCACAGGCTTGTCTGACATTTGTCATGCCGAGTGATGACACAGCGCACTGCTGAGCGGCCCGCCGGGGCGGAACTCTGAAGGCATGGAAAACAACGGACGCGAACACGTGATTGAGGTCACTGACCTGCGGCGTGTCTACGGGGGCGGGTTCGAGGCGGTGAGCGGAATCAGCTTTTCCGTACGTCGCGGGGAGATCTTCGCGCTGCTGGGCACCAACGGCGCGGGCAAGACGTCGACCGTCGAACTGCTGGAGGGACTCGCGGCGCCGGAGGGCGGCCGGGTGCGGGTCCTCGGGCACGATCCGTACACCGAGCGGGCCCTCGTCCGGCCCCGCACCGGCGTGATGCTCCAGGAAGGCGGCTTCCCGTCCGAGCTCACCGTCGCGGAGACCACGCGGATGTGGGCGGGGTGCGTGAGCGGGGCCCGGCCGCCGGCGGAGGCCCTCGCGCTGGTCGGACTGGAGTCGAAGGCCGGTGTCCGGGTCAAGCAGTTGTCCGGCGGGCAGCGGCGCCGCCTGGATCTGGCGCTCGCCCTGCTGGGCCACCCCGAGGTGCTCTTCCTGGACGAGCCGACCACCGGACTGGACGTCGAAGGCCGCCGGGAGACGTGGGAGTTGGTGAGCGCGCTGCGCGACGGCGGCACGACGGTGCTGCTGACCACGCACTACCTGGAGGAGGCCGAGAGCCTCGCCGACCGGCTGGCGATCATGCACGAGGGCCGTATCGCCACCAGCGGCACCCCGGCCGAGGTGACCGCCGCCGAGCCGTCGCGGATCTCCTTCGACCTGCCCGACGGCTACTTCGTGGGCGATCTGCCGCCGCTCGGGGAACTGGGCGTGACCGGGCACGAGACCGACGGCCGGATCGTCCGGCTCCGGACCCATGAACTGCAGCGCGCGGCCACCGGGCTGCTGCTGTGGGCCGAGCGGGCCCGGGTGGAACTGCGCCGCCTGGACGTGCGGTCGGCCTCCCTGGAGGAGGCGTTCCTCAGGATCGCCAAGGAGGCCTCGGCGGGGCGGACCCCGGCCGGGACGACGAAGGAGTACGCGGCATGAGTGCCACCCACCCGACGCCCCGCACCACGCCCCACCCGGCGACCGGCACGAGAGCCGCGGGCACCACACCGATGAGCCGCATGGCGGCACTCGCCCGCGCCGAGCTGACCCTGCTGGGGCGGAGCAGGGGCGCGCTCGTCGCCGCGTTGTTCGTGCCGCTGGTGATGCCGGTCAGCGTGCGGTCGGCGGCCCAGGAGATGGATCTCGCGGAGGCGGGGCTGAACGCCGGCACCCTGGTGCTGCCCGCCGCGGTCGGCTTCTCCCTGCTGTTCGCCGTCTACTCGGTGCTCGTCGGCGTCTTCGTCGTCCGGCGTGAGGAACTCGTCCTCAAACGGCTGCGCACCGGTGAGCTGCGGGACGCCGAGATCCTGGCCGGCTCCGCCGTGCCCGCCGCGGTCACCGGGCTCGTGCAGTGCCTGCTGCTCGCGGCGGGCTGCACCGTGCTGCTGGACATGTCCGCGCCGTCCGCGCCCCATCTGGCCGTCGTGGGCCTGTTGTTGGGGCTCGTGCTGTGCGCGGCCCTCGCCGGAGTCACCGCCGGTTTCACCCGGACCGGCGAGAGCGCGCAGGTCACACCCATGCCGCTGCTGGTCGTCTCGGTGATGGGCTCGGGCATGTTCTTTCCGCTGGAGCTGCTGCCGGACCGGCTGGCCTCCCTGTGCGAACTGCTGCCGCTGACGCCCGTCGTCACCCTGGTGCGCGGCGGCTGGACCGGCGACCTCTCGGCGTACGAGACGCTGGGCGCCGTGGCGACGGCGGTGGCCTGGATCGTGGTGTCGGTGTTTGCTGTACGGCGGTGGTTCCGCTGGGAACCGCGGCGCTGACCTAGGGGGAGGGACGGGCTGATGCGCGGGCCGGGTGGGTGGTGGCGGCGGCAGACGACGCCGGAGAAGGTCGAGACGTATACGCGGTGGTCCTTCCAGTCCTTCGCGGTGACCGAGTTCGTCATGATCGGGATCATGGCCCTCCCGATGGGAGCGTGGCTCGGGGCCGGGATGCTGCTCCTGGCCGGTGCGCATGCCGCGGTCTGCTACGTCACCGTGTCGCGGGCGCTGGACTGGACGCGCGGCAGGCGGCCGCAGCCCGTACGGCTGCTGTGGACGCTGGCCGCCGTGACCGCCGCGGTGTGCGCCGTCGTGATCGGCATCGCCGACCACGGGCCGGGCGGCGAGAGCGTGGACACCGCCGCGGGCGGGGCCCTCCACATCGTCGGCATCATCGGTGTCGGCACCATCGCCCTCGGCGTCCGCGAGCGGCGGCAGGTGTTCGCGATCGTCGTGGGCTTCGCGACGGTCTCCTGGCTCGTCGCGTTCACTCGGGGCGCCTCACTGGGCGAATCGCTCTTCACGACGGTGATCGCGCTGTTCGCCGGCGGGCTGCTCGCCTTCACGGCCGTCGTCTCCGTGTGGCTGCTCAACATCGTCTACGAACTCGACGAGGCCCGCGAGACCCGGACCCGGCTCGCCGTCGCCGAGGAGCGGCTCAGGTTCGGGCGTGATCTGCACGACGTCATGGGGCGGAACCTCGCCGTGATCGCGCTCAAGAGCGAACTGGCCGTGCAGCTGGCGCAGCGGGGACGGCCGGAGGCCGTGGCGCAGATGGTCGAGGTGCAGCGGCTCGCGCACGAGTCACAGCGTGAGGTGCGGGAGGTCGTCCGCGGCTACCGCGAGGCCGATCTCGGGGCGGAACTCGCCGGGGCGCAGGGGGTGCTGGCCGCGGCCGGCATCGACTGCACGGTGAGCGGGGCGACGGCGGCCGGGCTGCCGGTGCCGGTGCAGTCCGCCCTGGGGTGGGTGGTGCGGGAGGCCGCGACGAATGTCCTGCGGCACGGGGACGCGCGGCGGTGTGCAGTGCGGTTGCGGGTGGAGGAAGGGGAGGAGGAGGGGGAGGGGTGCGTGGTGCTGTCGGTGGAGAACGACGGGGTGGAGAGCGACGGGGTGTTCACGGCTGCCGGGGCGTCGGGCTCTTCTGGCACTTCCGGCCCTTCTGGCCCTTCTGGCCCTTCTGGCACTTCTGGCCCTTCTGGCCCTTCTGGCACTTCCGGCTCTTCTGACACTTCCGGCTCTTCCGGCTCTTCCGGCTCGGGACTTGCCGGATTGCGGGAGCGGCTGGCGGAGATCGACGGGACGTTGGAGGCCGGGCCCGCGGGGCGGGGGCTGTTCCGGCTGACGGCGGAGATTCCGCTGCCGTCGGCGGCGGGCCCAAGGCCGCGTGGTGCCGCTGACCGCTCTGGCCCGGCATCCGCCGCCACCGTGGGCCCTGTGAGAGAGGTCACACCATGACCGTCGTAGAGCCCGTGCGGCTGCTGCTCGCCGACGACGAGCACCTCATCCGTGGGGCGCTCGCCGCGCTGCTGTCGCTGGAGGACGACCTCATGGTCGTCGCCGAGGCGGCCACCGGGCCGGAGGCGATGGCGATGGCCCGGGCGCACGAGCCCGACGTCGCGGTGCTGGATCTCCAGATGCCCGGCGCCGACGGTGTGAAGGTCGCCACAACCCTGCGCTCCGAACTGCCCGGCTGCAAGGTGCTCATCGTCACCAGTCACGGGCGGCCCGGGCATCTGAAACGGGCGCTGGAGGCCGGGGTGCGGGGGTTCGTACCGAAGACCGTGAGCGCGCAGCGGCTCGCGGAACTCATTCGTACCGTGCACGCCGGCAACCGTTACGTCGACCCGGAGTTGGCCGCCGACGCGATCGCCGCCGGGGACTCTCCGCTGACCGCGCGGGAGGCCGAGGTGCTGGAACTCGCCGCCGACGGGGCGCCCGTGGCGGAGATCGCCGAGCGGGCCGCGCTGTCGCAGGGGACCGTACGGAACTATCTGTCGTCGGCGGTCTCGAAGCTCGGGGCGGAGAACCGGCATGCGGCGGTGCGGCTCGCACGGGAGCGAGGTTGGGTATAGTGGTTCTCGTACCACGGCGCATGCGAACGTAGCTCAGTTGGTAGAGCGCAACCTTGCCAAGGTTGAGGTCGCGAGTTCGAACCTCGTCGTTCGCTCCAGCGAGAAGCCCCCCGGTTCCGGCCGGGGGGCTTCTCTGTGTCTCAGGCCCAGGTCAGGCCCGTCAGGCGCTCGTACGCCTCCACGTACTTGGCGCGGGTGGCGTCGACGACCTGCTGCGGCAGCGCCGGCGGGGGCTGCTCGCTCTTGCGGTCCCAGCCGGACTCCGCCGAGGTCAGCCAGTCACGGACGAACTGCTTGTCGTACGACGGCTGCGCGCGGCCCGGCTGCCACCGGTCGGCCGGCCAGAAACGGGAGGAGTCCGCGGTGAGGACCTCGTCCGCCAGGACCAGGTCGTCGCCGTCGAAGCCGAACTCGAACTTCGTGTCCGCGAGGATGATGCCCCGCTCCCGGGCGATGTCCCGCCCCCGGGCGTAGACGGCGAGGGTCGCCTGGCGCAGCCGGGCCGCGGTGTCCGCGCCGACCTGGCGGGCGACCTCCTCGTAGGAGACGTTCTCGTCGTGCTCGCCGACGGCGGCCTTGGTGGCCGGGGTGAAGATCGGCGCGGGCAGTTCGCTGCCGTCGACCAGGCCCTCGGGGAGGGCGAGGCCGCAGACCGTGCGGGACTCGTTGTACTCGACCAGGCCCGAGCCGGTGAGGTAACCGCGGGCCACGCACTCCACGGGGACCATCTGGAGCGACTTGCAGACCAGCGTGCGGCCCGCCCAGTCGGCCGGGGCGCCGGCGGGCAGTTCGGTGCTCAAGACGTGGTTCGGGGCCAGGTCGGCGAGCTGGTCGAACCACCACAGGGAGAGCTGGGTGAGGACCCGGCCCTTGTCCGGGATCTCGGTCGGCAGCACCCAGTCGTAGGCGGAGATGCGGTCGCTGGCGACCATCACGAGGTCGCCCGCCTCGTTCCGGTACAGCTCGCGCACCTTGCCGGTGTGCAGATGTACCAGACCCGGGACCTGGATCGGCTCGGGCTTTTCGACGAATCCGGACACGGTGCCTCCCCGTGGTTCTGTCCAATGGCTTGATTCTCCCGTATATGCGGGTGATCGCGGACAGCGGGTCAGTCGCGTTTGCAGATGCGGTCCAGGAGATTCGCGGTGGCGCGCTGGATACGGGGTTCGACGTGGCCCGGGCGGTCCAGGGCCGGGGTCCAGGCGAACGTTCCGGATGCGAAGACCCAGGCGCCGGAGGGTGCGCGGTAGAGGGAGGTCTCCTGGTGGCGCCGGGCGCCTTCCTTGTCGGTGTACGGGGAGTGCGCGAGCAGCACGCGCTCCTCGTGCTCGGGCAGCGGGGTGCGCGGGAAGTAGCGGTCGGCCTCGCCCGCGACCAGGTCGGTGATCTCGTCGCCCTCGTGCGCGCCGGTCGCCTCCCACAGCCAGTGATCGGCGTTGCGCACGATCAGGGGCTGTGGCTCCGGGACGTGCCCCGCGTACTGGATGCCGATGAGCTGCTGCTCCGCCCGGTCGATCTCCCGCCACAGCACCGGCTTGCCGGGGCCCCTGCGTTTGCGGCAGGTCAGCAGGCGGTCGGGGACGCCGGACGGGGAGGGGCCCAGTTCCACCTGCCAGTACATGGAGTTGGCGGAGAGGAAGACGAGCGAGGTGCCGGCGTCACGGGCGCGCTCCACACTGCCGCGCATGGCCGCCGACCAGTACTCGTCGTGACCCGGGAAGACCAGGCCGCGGTAGTGGGTGGGATCGACGCGGCCCGCGTGCAGGTCGCTCGCCGTGGCGTAGGCGATGTCGTAGCCGTAGCGCTCGGCCCAGCGGATGAAGTCGTAGGCGTGGCCGACGTGGAGGGGGAGGCCCGCGCCCGCGTACGGGCGGTCGAAGGAGACCGTCGTGGCCGCCTCCGACTCGCCCAGTAACCGGCCCTCGTCGTCCCAGGCGTGGTAGAGGCTGGCGCCGGTGCGGCCGTCCTCCGGGTAGAGGTTGTACGCCTGCCAGGTGATGTCGGGCAGGACGAGGAGCAGGTCGGCGGGCTGGTCGTGGCGGACCGTGAACGGGACGTGGGAGCGGTAGCCGCCGGCGGTGGTGAGGACGGCGACGTACGCGCCGATGTTCCAGTACGACGGGACCTGGAGCCGCCAGGACAGCCACCAGTGGTGGCAGGAGACCGTACGGTCCGCGGTGAGCGGCGCGGGCTGGACGATGCCGGACAGCCGCGGGCTGGTCGTGATCTTGGCGGCGCCGTCACCGCCGTAGTGGCCGATGCGGTAGATGTCGACGCCGAACTCCTGGGGCGGATCGACCGTGATGTGGAAGTCGATGGCCTCGCCGGGCGCGACCGCGCCGGTGGAGGTGAAGCCCTTGATCTGGCGGTTGACGTCGTCGGCGGCGCGGGGGCCGTTGGAGCGGGCGGACTTCCTCGGGGCGTGGGGCGCGTCCAGGTCCACGTACCAGGGGACGACCTGGCCGGTGTCGTCGAAGTACGTGACGGTGCCGCGCAGCCATGGAACGGGGCCCTGTCCGAAGGGATCCGTCACGGCGTGCGCCAGCGCTCCCGACTCCCAGCGGCGGATCTGCTCCGAAGCCATGGCTGCTTCCCCTCCCCTTCGCCCCCGTGGTGCTGCCTGCTCGTGTGATGCGTGTGGTCTGTGCGGTGAGTGCGGTGAGTGCGTCCCCGAGTGATGCCGTCGCGCTTATGTGCCTGTCGTATGTCGTCAGCCCTTGCCATGTGCGCGAACGGTCCAAGCACATCACATAACGCGCGCACTTCGTCACTGTTCGTTTTGAATTGGCCAGAAGTGGAAGCGGGTGCTCCGGCGGTCAGGCGAGCCGGACCGGCTTCTCCGGGCGTATCCCCAGCTCGGCCAGCCAGGCGCGCAGGGGGGTGGGGTCGCCCTCCTCGATCAGGGTGAGGATCTTGGGCGCGAGATCGGCGGTGCGCTCGCCGTTGTGCAGGAGTGTGGGGCCGTCCAGCCAGTCCAGGCCGGGCATCGCGCCGGCGGTGTCCATCGCGGCACAGCAGATCATCGCCGTGAGGTGGTCGGCGAGCAGTTCACGGGCCGTGCGCGGGGGCTGGAGGGGGAAGAGGGGGAGGGCTCGGTCGTCCCAGAGGGCGAGGGGGTCGGGGGTGGCCGGGGAACCGGCTGCCGATGAGGCCGCGGTGGGCGGGCGGGGTGTCGCGGCGGCCTCCTCGCGGGCCAGTTCGGCGCTGAGGCGGGCGGCCAGGTCGGCGCTGCGAGGGGTGGTGCCGGAGAGGTCTTCTTCGTCTGCGTGGACGTCTTCGTCTTCGTTGAGGGGAGGCAGTGGTTCCGGGGGTCTGGTGGGGAACGGGGGCGCTTCGCCGGTCAGGTCCGTCAGGTGGTCCACGACACGGGACAGGGTCGGGCCACCAGTGGCGGGGGCCGCGGGGCCGGCGGCGGGGCGAACGCCCATCGTGTCCAGGACGCGGTGGAGCCGGGCCGCGTCGATGCGCCACTTGCGGTCCACGACCTCCTCCGGATACTCGCTCCAGTCCACCGGCGACCAGTCGGGTCCGGGCCCGGCGGGGCCGCCGTGGAAGAGGCGGGCGGCGAGGAGGGAAGCGGACTCGTCGACCGTGCCCGGCTCCTCGAGCAGATCGCAGGCGGGCCGCTCCCCGAGCCGGGACGCGAAGCCCTCGGCCAGGCGGTCGCGCCGGGACAGCTCCGTGAGCGCCGCCACCACGCCGGCGTCCAGCCGGGACGGCCAACGGCCCATCCGCCAGGCCGGCAGCGCCACGCGGGTCAGCAGCCGGTCCCACCCCGCGTACGCCAGGCCCACCTGCTCCTGGGCAACGATCCGAAGCCCGTAATCCACAGCCTGTGCACGCTCCGCGGCCGCGGCCGCCACGCCCCGCTCCAGCTCGGCGGCCGGGAGGCGGCAACTGCGCAGCAGCAGCCGGGCCACCCAGCCGACGCCTGCCAGCACGGCTCGCGAGACCGGGTCACGGCGGGGCGCCGAGGCCACGGCCACCGCAGCGTCGAGGCCCCGGACGAAACGCCGGGCCGCGGCTATGTCCGGGTGGGCGGAGGGGCCCGTACCCGCGACGACCGGGGCGAGGACCGCGCGCAGCTCGCCGACCCGCATCCACCACAGGAAAGGAGAGCCGATGACGAGGACCGGGGCGGCGGGGTGCCGACGGTGCGGGTGCTTCCCGGCGCCCGCTATGTCGTCGTGCTCCTCGGCCGGAGGCGGTCCGTGGGCCGGATGCGTGCGGTCCTCCAGCCAGCTGTCGCAGTCCGGTGTGAGCGCTATCGCGGAGGGGGCGGGGACCTCGAGGCGGTCGGCCAGGTCGCGCACCATCCGGTACAGGTCGGGAGCCGCCTCCTCGGCGATCGGGACGGTCGGGCTCATGGCCGGACGGGCCCGGGCGACGACCAGGGCGATCCCGGCGGCGGCGAGCAGTACGAGGACGGCGACCGGGGTCAGAACCCAGCGGGCGGCGTCCCAGCCGGGCCCGACGAGGCGGCCGGAGAACGCCCCCGCGAGCAGGATCACGGCGACGGCGGCGGGCAGCAGGGCGACGGCCAGGGCGCGGCTGCGGACGCGCAGCACGACCAGTGCCCGTGCCCGCGCGATCTGCGCGCCTGCCTCCACACCCATTCCGGTCACGACCGACCTCACCCCCTCCCCGTTGACCTGACGCTTTCCTTGCTCACTCCCCCACTGTGGCACCAGCCACTGACATCGCAATGCCGGTGGGCCAAGTGCCGGAACGCTTGCGCCGCACCCTAGTTGGGGCTCAGCCCCCCGTCAGCCGGATACGGCATCGGTCACTCGATGGAATGGCTTTGGGGAGAGGTGGATGACGGAAAGCGAGGGTCAGGCCCTCACCTGACGAAAACTTCAGGCCCCGGATCCTGAGACGGATCCGGGGCCTGTGGGGTTCATCGGCGAGGGGCTGTGTCCCTACGCGCCCGCCGCCTTCGCGGCGATGTCCGTGCGGTGCTGGGAGCCGTCGAGGCGGATGCGGCCGACGGCCGTGTAGGCGCGGTCGCGGGCCTCGGCGAGGTCCTTGCCGGTGGCCGTGACGGACAGGACACGGCCGCCCGCGCTGACGATCGCGTCACCGTCGCGCCTGGTACCGGCGTGCAGGACGTACGCGTGCGGGGCGTCCTGGGCGGCGACCTCGTCGAGGCCGGTGATCGGGTCGCCGGTGCGCGGGGTGCCGGGGTAGTTGTACGAGGCGACGACCACCGTCACGGCCGCGTCGTCGCTCCAGCGCAGCGGTTCCAGGTGGGCCAGGTTGCCGGTGGCGGCGGCCATCAGGAGACCGGCCAGCGGCGTCTTCAGACGGGCCAGGACGACCTGGGTCTCCGGGTCGCCGAAGCGGGCGTTGAACTCGATCACGCGGACACCGCGGGAGGTGATCGCGAGACCGGCGTAGAGCAGACCGGAGAACGGCGTGCCGCGGCGCTTCATCTCGTCCACGGTCGGCTGCAGGACGGTCTGCAGCACCTCGTCGACCAGCTTCGGGTCGGCCCACGGCAGCGGGGAGTAGGCCCCCATGCCGCCCGTGTTCGGGCCCTCGTCACCGTCCAGCGCGCGCTTGAAGTCCTGGGCGGGCTGGAGCGGCACGACCGTCTCGCCGTCGGTGACGGCGAACAGGGAGACCTCGGGGCCGTCGAGGAACTCCTCGATGACCACGCGCTCGCAGGCCGCGGCATGCGCCTTGGCGGTTTCGAGGTAGTCGGTGACGACGACGCCCTTGCCCGCGGCGAGCCCGTCGTCCTTGACGACGTACGGGGCACCGAAGGCGTCGAGGGCCGCGTCGACCTCGTCCTCCGTCGTGCAGACGTACGAGCGTGCCGTGGGCACCTCGGCCGCCGCCATGACCTCCTTCGCGAAGGCCTTGGAGCCCTCCAGCTGCGCGGCCGGGCCGGACGGGCCGAAGACCGGGATGCCCGCCTCGCGCACGGCGTCGGCGACACCGGCGACGAGCGGCGCCTCCGGTCCGACGACCACGAGCTCCGCGCCGAGCCGGGTGGCCAGCGCGGTGACGGCGGAGCCGTCCAGGGGGTCGACCTGGTGCAGCTCGGCGACCTCGGCGATGCCGGCGTTGCCGGGGGCGCAGTGCAGCGCGGTGACGTCGGGGTCGAGGGACAGGGAGTGGCACAGGGCGTGTTCGCGGGCGCCGGTGCCGATGACGAGGACCTTCACGGGGGTCAGCCTAACGGGAAGCGCCGGGATTCCTTTGTGCGGGCTTCCGAAGGGGGTGGGGGTGTTGGCTTGGAGGTTCCTCCGAAGCGGGGGTACCGGCCGGGAGGCCGGGGCCGTTCGGCCGGGAGGCCGGGGCCGTTCGGCCGGGAGGCCGGGGCCGTTCGGCCGGGAGGCCGGGGCCGTTCGGCCGGGAGGCCGGGGCTCGTCCGGCCGGGCCGGAGGTCGGCCGGGCCGGGGCTCGCTCCGCCGCGGTTAGGGCTCGTTGGTGAACTCGTCCACCACCGTTGCCCCCAGCTCCCGGACGATCAGGTCCTGCCCGGAGAGGGCCGACTCGTCGAGGTCGGGATCGTCGTCCTCGGGGATGTCGTCCTCGACGGACACGGACCGCGGCCTCGGAGCGGAGGGCTGGGGCGCGGGCGCCGCGGGGGCGGAGCCTGAGGTGGGGGCGGGGGTGCTCGACTGCTGGGCCGCGGTGGACGGGGCCGCCGACTGGGACGAGGCGGGGCGCTGAGCGGTTGCCGTACCGCCGCTGCCGCCGCTGCCGCCTCCGGTGTTGTGGCCGCCACCGCCGGAGCCGTAGCTGCCGCCGCTGTGGCCACCGGCGCTGCCGCCGTGGGCGCCGCCGTTGCCTCCCCCGAGGCCGGAGGGGCCGCCCGGGGCCGGGGGCGCGGATCCCCCGGAGGGGTCGACGATCGCCTCGATCTTCCACTGGACGTTGAACTGCTCGCCCAGCGCCTGCCGCAGCACGTCCTCGCTGCCGCTGCTCAGGAAGTTGTCCCGCGCACCCGCGTTGACGAAGCCGAGCTGGAGGGTCGTGCCGTCGAAGCCGGCCACCTGGGCGTTCTGGCTGAGCAGGATCCAGGTGAAGCGCCGACGGTTCTTGACGGCCTCCAGGATGTTCGGCCAGAGCATGCGGGGGTCGAGACCGCCTGCGGGAGCAGCGGCGGGAGCGGCCTGAGCGGGGGCCGAGGGGGATGGTGCGGGGGCCGGTGGGGTGCTGGCGGTGGGGGTGCTCGGGGCGGGTGTGTTCGCCGCGGGCGCGTTCCCCGCTGCGGGGTTCGGGGCGGGTGCGCCCGAGGCGGCCGTGGGCCAGCCACCGGGGCGACGGCCGCCGCTGCCGGCGGAGGCGGCCGTGGGCCAGGCGCCGGGGGCGGGGGCGGGGGCCGCGGGCGTTGTGGGTGCGGGCGCTGTGGGTGCCGTCGGCGCTGGGGGTGCCTGGGACGGCTCCGGGGGCTGAGGCGGCTGGGTATACCCGTCGGCGGCAGGGCCTGAGGCCACCGGCGGCTGTGCGTCGTGGCCGCCGGGGGGGCCCGGGGTTCCGTGAGCGTCGGGGACGTACCCGGCGGCGGCCGCCGTATCACCGCCACTACTGCCGCTGCCGGTGCCGCCGCTGTTCCCGCTCCCCGGTGCCCCGGAAGCCCGTACCGCCGCACGGGCCGCGGCCGGACCGCCGCCGGGCGGAACCGGAGCAGCCGCCGCGGCCGCGGCCGCCGGTCCGCCATGCCCCTCGGGCCCCGGCACATAGCCCATGGCGGGCATGCCGGCGGGTGCCGCGGAGAAGTTCACACCGCGCTCGACGCGGTCCAGGCGGGCCATGACGGACCGCTCGTCGCCGTAGGCGGCGGGGAGCAGGACGCGGGCGCAGATCAGCTCCAGCTGGAGACGGGGCGAGTTGGCGCCCCGCATCTCCGTCAGTCCCTCGTTGACGAGGTCGGCGGCACGGCTCAGTTCGGCGGGGCCGAAGGTGCCGGCCTGGGCCTGCATGCGCTCGACGACATCGGCGGGGGCGTCGATGAGCCCCTTCTCCGCCGCGTCCGGGACGGCGGCGAGGATCACCAGGTCACGCAGCCGCTCCAGCAGGTCGGCGACGAACCGACGGGGGTCGTTCCCGCCCTCGATGACGCGGTCGACGACCTCGAAGGCCGCGGCTCCGTCGCCGGTGGCGAAGGACTCGACGACGGAGTCCAGGAGGGAGCCCTCCGTGTACCCGAGCAGGGCGGTGGCCATGGCATACGTCACACCGTCCGCCGCGGCGCCGGCGAGCAGCTGGTCCATGACGGACATGGAGTCACGCACGGAGCCGGCACCGGCCCGCACGACGAGCGGGAGCACACCGTCGTCGACCGGGATGGTCTCCTTCTGGCACACCTCGGCGAGGTAGTCCCGCAGGGTCCCGGGCGGGACGAGCCGGAAGGGATAGTGATGGGTCCGCGACCGGATCGTCCCGATGACCTTCTCGGGCTCGGTGGTCGCGAAGATGAACTTGAGATGCTCCGGCGGCTCCTCGACGACCTTCAGCAGCGCGTTGAAGCCGGCCGACGTGACCATGTGGGCCTCGTCGATGATGTAGATCTTGTAGCGGCTGCGCGCGGGTCCGAAGAAGGCCTTTTCGCGCAGGTCACGGGCGTCGTCCACGCCACCGTGCGACGCGGCGTCGATCTCGATGACGTCGATGGAACCGGGGCCGTTGCGCGCGAGGTCCTGACAGGACTGGCACTCACCGCACGGTGTGGGCGTGGGCCCCTGCTCGCAGTTCAGGCACCGCGCCAGGATGCGCGCGCTGGTCGTCTTGCCACAGCCGCGCGGCCCGCTGAACAGGTACGCGTGGTTGACCCGGTTGTTGCGCAGCGCCTGCTGCAACGGGTCGGTGACGTGCTGCTGCCCGATGACCTCGGCGAAGGTCTCCGGGCGATAGCGGCGGTACAGAGCGAGAGACGACACGCATACGAGGTTATAGGCGCCCACTGACAACGAGCCCCGCCCCGGAAACCCGGGAACGCAAACGCCCCCCACGCACCCGCCAGAGCCAACCTACCCTTGCTGCCTTCCGGCCCTGGGGGAGTTCAGTCAGATAGCGCCGCGTGAGGGGCTGCGCCAAGGCTACCTGATGTCAGGGGCAGGGAACGAGTTCGCGAGCACTCCTCCCAGTCATGTAATGTCTTCGACGGAGGATTCGCCTAGAGGCCTAGGGCGCACGCTTGGAAAGCGTGTTGGGGGCAACCCCTCACGAGTTCGAATCTCGTATCCTCCGCCAGTGCCTCACCGGGCACGATGTCGAAGGGCCCCACCGTTCGCGGTGGGGCCCTTCGACGTTGTCCGGCTCGGATGAGCTCTCGGGGCGGATCAAGGTGTCGTGCTGGGGATCACGCAGTTCTTCGGCTGGGGTTTGCCCGTGGGCCAGCCGAGGCCTACGAATTTCAAGGTGCCCTCGCCTTTTCGGCCCGGGTCGAGTTCGACGATGGCGGCCGGTTTGTCGTAGGCGTTGCCGCCGGTGGTGAGGCAGATCAGGCCGCTGGTGGCCTGGACTCGGTGGCGGGACTGGAGGAGGGACCACTGGCGGCCCACGTCCTCGCGGGTGGGGGCGGTGGTCTCGGGGGCGCCTCGTTGGGCCTGGTGGAGGGCCTTGCCGATGGTGATGAGGCCGTCGTAGACGAGCATCGTGCGGGAGTCGTCGAGGTTCGGGGTGGAGCCGAGTGCCGTGCCCTCGCGCCGGGTGGTGGTGATCTGGTTTCTGAGGGTGTCCAGGGCCGCCTTCGGTTCGGTGAGGTACTGGGGGAGGTCCTGGGCGGGTGGTCTCTTGTCGTGGGTCGCCGTGTAGCGCTTGGTCCACGCCGTCAGTTCCGTGGTCCAGGCGTCGGGGTGGGCGGGGGCCGCGTACTGCACCGTCACCTTGGGCCTGCCGTCCTCGCCGCGGAGCCGGGCCCAGTCCTTCTCCGTCATGGCCTGGCGCAGCGATGCCGCGTCGGAGCCGCTGACGATGGTGTAGTGGCGGTTCTCGCAGCCCACCTGGGCGAGCTTGAGGGCGAAGATGCGCAGGTGGAGCGTGCGGCCCGCGAAGTAGACCGTGTCGGCCTCGGAGTCGCAGATGTTGTTGGCCGTCTGGGTGAACTGGTTGCCGGTCGAGCCCGGCTCGTCGATGGACGGGGACTCGAAGGACATCGCGGCGGGGCCGGCCGGGCCCTTCTCCTTGATCCTGCTGAACGCCCTGGCCAGCGACTCGTTGTAGCCGTCGGGGCGTTTGTCGTAGACCAGGACCGTCCTGAGGTTGCGGCGGCCGCGTTCGCCGTTGAAGTTGGCGAGGGCCTGGGCCGCGTCGTTGTTGGTGGGGAGGATGCGGGCCAGGCCGGGGAACTTCAGGGCGGCCATGCCGTCCGGCCGGTCCTCGTTCGCGATTCTGTCGCCGCTGATTCTGGCCGCGAGGACCGGGACCTTGTTCTCCGTCAGGCGTTTCACCGCCGCCTCCGTGGCGGCGAGGCTCAGATTGAAGCCGGTGACCGCGCGCAGCCGGTCCTCAGGAGAGGCGGCCATCCGGAGCAGGGTGTCGACGACCTTCGCCTGATGACCGTAGGCCTGTCCGGGGTTGGCCAGGACCAGGCGGATCCTGGGGGGTTCGCCCTCGCCCTCGTTGGCCTGCCGCTGGCCCAGGTAGGCGCCCTGGAGGTCGCTGCGCATCTGCCGGCGCAGGGCCTCGCGGTCCGACTGGAGCGGCAGCATCATCGCCACCGTGACATGCGGCTCGTCCTCGATCCGCTGGTTCTCGCGGGCGATGGCCCGGGCCACGTCGGCGATCTCCGGGGTGTCGAAGTCGTAGCCCTCTCCGTTGACGCCGACGCACTCGTCCCCGATCCGCTCGACTCCTTCGGCGCAGGTGTCCGGCCTGCCGAGGAAGGAGGTGGTGAGGGCCACGCCTGCCACGATCGCCCCTACGAGCAGCACCGCGTAGAGGATCTTCCGCCATCTGGGCATGCCGTCATCTCCTTCGCCGGAGCTGTTCGGTGCAGGTGCAGCGCAGCAGGGGCTGCTCGTTCTCCGCCAGGCCGCTCCACTCCGTCGCCGTCCTGCTGAGTCGGCCCGCGCCCTCGAAGTCCATGATCGAGAGCAGGTCCAGCAGCTTGGCCAGCGTGCGGGCGGTCTCCTTGCCGGTCGGCCTGGTGCGCTCCTCGCACAGCCACACCGCGTGCAGCAGCTGGTCGACCGTGCGGCGCAGGGGCGGGCCGTCCGCCCCCACCAAGCCCTGGGCCCGCTCGCGTCGGGCGTCCGCCCCGCCCGGGTAGGGGGCCTGGGCGATCTCCAGGAGATCCGCGCACCAGGCGCCGGGGCGGCCGGGGAGGGTGGCGGCGAGGTGGCTGACGACGTCGTCCGCGCCGCCGGACACCAGGTGGTGGTTCATCCGGTGGGCGGTGAGCGAGCGGAAGGCCCCGTCACGCCCGTGGTTCCCGTCACGCCCGTGGTTCCCGTTGCTCCCGTGGTCCCCGTTACCCCCGTCGCCCCCGTGGTCCCCGTCGCCCCGGGCGTCCTGCCGCTCGCCCGCCGCTCGTTCCGCGTAGTGGTCGCGCAGCAGGTGGTGGTCGGCGTACCAGGCGGCGCCGCCGGGGCGCAGTCCGTAGAGCCGGTGGACCAGCAGCTGGCGGAGGCCGAAGTCGCCGATGAAGTGGCGTTCGCAGGCGGGCCAGCCGGTGTCGGTGAGGAGCCGGGACACGTGATGGGCGGTCAGGTGGTGGACGTGGCCCGACTGGTGGTGGCGGAGCAGGACGTCCGCGCACTCCGTGTCGTGAGCCACCGACAGGTGGGAGAGGAGGTCGAGCCACTGGGAGCGGTGCTCGGTGGGGAGCCGTACGGGTAACTGGTCCAGGATCAGTTCGCGGAGCAGGACGTCCGCGACCGGGCGTTCGGGGGTGTCGTCGCCGGGGAGCCGTAGCGGGGCGTCCAGGATGTCGCGGTCGTTGGCGTCCGCCGGCATCCGAAAGGCCGCGGCGGCGGCGGAGAGGCGGATCACCGTGTGCGGGCGGCCGCCGCTCAGCCGGGCCACGGCGGCGTCGATCCGGCGGCGGTTCGTGCCGCCCTCCGGCTCGGCGCGCTGCTGTCTTCGTACGGTTTCGCGGCGGAGCTGGTCGCCGGTGAGCAGGGGCATCCGCAGCAGGACCACGCCGTCGGCCAGGGGTGCCCGGTCGGCGGACTCGTCCGTGCGCCGGGACCAGGCGGGCGGGGCGCCGTCGGCCGGCCGGTACTCCGCCGGGGGCGCCACCTCCTCGGACGGCAGGCCGCCGTGCAGGAAGGCGCCGCCGTCCGGACGGCGTGCCGTGCCCACGATCACCACGCGGTCGCGCTGCCCGGCCCGGCGGTCGGTGAGTACGGCGCGCAGCAGCCGCTCGCCGAGGGGCGACTCGGCGTGGTCCAGCAGCATCGCCGGGCGGCCGACCCGGCGGAGCCAGCCGGAGGGCGAGGCGTACGCCGCCTCCAAATCCTCGCGCAGGGCCCGGAAGAGGAAGCTCTCCGCGACGTCCCGTGCCTCGCCGCCGGCGCGGAAGTCGGCGGCGAGGATGCGCAGCCCGATCCTGGGCTGTCCGGCCGCGCCGGGATAGGCGCCGTAGAGCCGCTCCAGTTCGGCCCTGCCGCGGGGGGCCAGTCGCTGGAAGAGGGCGTCCAGCAGGGCGTTGCTCACGGCCGCCGAGTACGGGTCGAGCGCCTGCCCGTAGAGGGTCATCAGCAGGTTCCGGATGGCGCCGCGCAGCACGCCCCGCCAGAAGTCGCCGGTGACCAGGCCGCGCAGGCGCTGCTTCTGGGCCAGGCCCTCGTAGCGTTCGGCCTCCGTCGCGACCGCCTCGGGCGTGCCCTCCGTGACGCCGGTCGCGATCATGGCCAGGCCCGGGAAGAGCCGCGGGAAGGCGAACGAGCCGCCCGTGCCCTGCCAGGTACTCAGCCGGCGGGCCACCTCGACCAGGGCCTCGGTCGTGGCCGAGCGGGCGCCGGGCTCCGGGTCCGCGCGGTCCGCGTACACCGGTGAGGCGCAGTCCAGGTGGATCACCGGCACCTTGGCGGCGAAGCGGTCCCGTACGGCGCGCAGCAGGCGGCCCTTGCCCATGCCCGGTCCGCCGGTGAGCAGGACGACGGGCAGGTCGGGGCCGTACAGCGGGTCCCGGCCGGCCCCCGACGGCGTCCGCCCGAGCAGCCCCGCGAAGAAGCCCTCCTCGCCGAGGAGTTTCTCGAAGCCCAGTTCTTCACACACGGACCCCCCATGGAGTGCCTGCCCGCCCGGAGGCGGGTGACCCGTGACCGATGTGCCATAAACGATCCAGTGGAACACGGAACTTCTGGCCGGACAACGGGGGCTGCACGGGGAGGAGTTGGCGAACCTAGGACACGATCCGCACCTGCTTCGAAACGGTCACCTGGTCGACGTCGGACACCCGCACCGTCGTCTTCATCGTCCAGGTCCCGGGGAGGGGCAGGTTGAGGGAGTTGGTGCTCCAGTAGCCGACGTCGGTGAGCTCGGCGTCGATCGGGCCGACCTTCTTGGAGGGCAGGGTGAAGGTGATGCGGACCTCGGGGACGGTGATCGGGCCCCCGTCGGAGCCGTGGACCACGGCCTGGATGCCGTTCTCGCCGACGCGCGCGGGGTCCACGGTGACCAGGACGGTGCCGCTGCCGGTCAGGGTGTCCAGGCCCGTGTCGTAGGGCACGGTGACCAGGGTCGTGGGCGGCAGCGCGCCCGCCGGGGCCTGCCGCGCGGCCTCGGCCTGCGCGCGGCCCGGCAGTGTCGTGGTGAGCAGGGTCGTGATCAGCAGCACCACGGCGGCGACGGCGACCTCGATGAGGACGGAGCGGCGCAGACCGCGGCGCACGTCGCCGTTCCCGTCGCCGTTTCCGTTCCCGTCACCGTTCCCCTCGCCGTTTCCGTCCTCGTCGTCGTTTCCGTCCTCGTCGCCGTCCCCGTCCTCGTCGCCCGGCTCGCGGGCCGGCGCCTCCGGCCACTCCGGCTCCCCGGTGTCGGGCGTCCCGGGCTCCGCGGTGGCTTCCGGTGGCGGCGGGGCGCCGACCGGCTGCGCGACCCGTTCGCGCACGGCCGCCACCGCCGCGACCGTCCGAGTGGTCTCCGGGGCCGCGACCGTCCGAGTGGTCTCCGGGGCCGCGACCGTCCGAGTGGTCTCCGGGGCAGCGACCGTTCGGGTGGTCTGCGGGGCAGCGAGGCGGGCCGTCCAGCGGCGCGAGTACCCGGCCGCCAGCACCAGCACGGTCACCGCGAACAGTTTCGCGAGCAGCAGCCGGCCGTACGGCGTGCCGGACAGCGCGGAGACGGAGCCGAGGCCGCGCCAGGACTGGTACACGCCGGTGACGACCAGGACCGTCACCGAGGCGAAGGCGATACGGGAGAAGCGCGGCACGACCTCCGTCAGGTTCTCGCCGGACGAACGGCGCAGGGTCAGGAGCAGGGCCACGAGCCCGCCCAGCCAGACCCCGGTCGCCAGCAGGTGCAGCACGGACGACGTCATCGCCAGCGGCACCTGGATCCCCGCGGAGGCGTGCTCGGCCGCCGCCCAGGTCAGGGCCAGCCCGACGGCCAGGGTCGTGCCCGCGGCCAGCGCCACCGGATCCCGGCGGTCACGGCGGTCACCGCGTCGGGACAGCCACACCAGGAAGCCGGCGGTCAGCAGGACGACGGCCAGCCTGGCGAGGAGGGCCAGGCCCGGGCGGCTGGTCAGGGTGCGGCCGAGTGCGGAGGCGTCGAAGGCCGCCGCCGGGCCCGCGCCCGTCTCGTACGGGGCGCGAAGCAGGAGCAGGACGACCGTCGAGCCCAGCAGCGTCCACCAGGCCGTCAGCAGCGGCCCGCGCAGCGGGGACCTGTTCACGGGACGGCACAGCAGCGCGAAGGCCGCCGCGCCGACGAGCAGCGCGGCGGCGAGGTAGGCGAGGTAGCGGGCGGCGTCGTAGAGGCCGCCGGTCAGCGGGTCCTCGTCCGGGCCGGTGTCGATCTGCGTGCTCGTGGCGGACCGTTTGCCGACGGAGAAGGAGAAGGCGCCGGAGACCGGGTGGCTGTCGGCGGACACCACCCGCCAGGCCACCGTGTAGGTGCCCTGGGCGAGTTTCCTCGGCAGTCCGACCCGGGCCGTCTCGGAGCGGCCGTCCGCGTGCGTGGCCTCGCCGGTGTGGATGCGGCGCTGGTCGGGGCCGAAGACCCGGAAGGAGTCGTCGAGCAGGCCTACGGACTCGGTGAAGGTCAGGGTGACGCTGCGGGGGGCCTGTTTGACGAGGGATCCGTCGTCAGGGTCGGTGCTGCGGAGGGCTGCGTGGGCCGAGGCGGGGGCTCCGCTGAGGAAGAGCAGGACCAGCACGGTGCCGAGCAGCACCAGGGCCTGGAATCGCCGCGGGTGTCCGACATTGCGCTCCTCGTTCCGCCGTGGGTCCACGTGGTTCTCCGGGGTCGGGCTGTACGGCTTCCGGATACGTACGGATGGGAAGGGTGTAGCGCTCATCGGATGGGTGGCTGTGTTGTGTGGCGAGTGCGGGTGCGTTGTGGCTGGTCGCGCCCACGCGGCGGAGCCGCACATCGATTCAGCCCCGCGCCCCTAAGAGCGGGACAGCCCCCGGATTCTGTGTGCCTCTGCCGGATAGCGCGCCGTCAGCTCCGCCTCATCCCCGTGTTCATAGCCCTCGAACGTGAAGCCGGGCGCCATCGTGCAGCCGAACAGGGTCCACTGCCCGCGGGTCCTCCCGCCCATCCACGTACCTGCCGGGACGGTGAACTGGACGTGCCGGCCACCCAGGACATCCGGGCCCAGCACCACCGTCCTGCTGCTCCCGTCCGGGGCGAGCAGGAGGAGTTCCAGGGGATCGCCGAGGTAGAAGTGCCAGACCTCGTCGGTCGGGAGGCGGTGGAGGGCGGAGTAGGCGTCCGCTGTCAGGAGCGCCACGATCGCCGTGCCCTCGGGGCGGCCGTCGGGGCGTTCGGGGCCGGCCCAGGTCTGGCGGAACAGGCCGCCCTCGCGGGGGATCGGTTCCAGGCCGTAGTGCGCGATGAGGTCCTCGGGCGTCACGCGGGGAAGAGTACTTCCCGGTCGAGGAAGGCGAGCTGTGCCTTCTTCTCCGGCAGGTACACGTCCGCGTCCGGGAGGTCGATCTCCGGCAGGACGACGACCGGCCCGGCCGTGAAGCCCAGTTTGAGGAAGCGGGCGACGGCCTTCTCGTTGCGGACGTCCGGGTCGACCACGACCCGCCGCCGGTCCAGGCCCAGCAGGACGTATCCGGCGATGGCCGCCACCAGCAGGGCCGTCCAGCCGGAGCGCGTGCCGCCCGGCCCGGCGGGGGCGAGGAGCAGGTGGACGCCGATGTCGCCGGGGCGGACGTCGTAGCACTCGCTGACGCGGTCGGCCTCGGGCTCGTAGGTCTGGAGGAGGGCGACCGGCTCGCCGTCGCGGACGACGAGGTAGGCGTGGTGGGTGGTGAGGGTGTCCAGGTGGGCGTAGGTCTCGGCCACCTGACGCTCGGTGAGGTCGTTCATGCCCCAGAAGGCGGCCCGGTCCTCGTTCACCCAGCGGTGGATCACGGCGGCGTCGGACTCCGGGTCCAGCGGCAGGACGCGGACGGTGCCGAAGCCGTCGGTCGCCTGCTCGTGGACGGCCGTGCGGGAGGCGTACGGGGTGTGCGGGGTATCCGGGGTGGGCGGGCTATCCGGTGTGTGCAGGGTGTGCGGGGTATCCGGTGTGTGCAGGGTGTGCGGGGTATCCGGGGTGTACGGATCAGACATCGGTTTCCTTCTTCAGCGAGGTCCAGTCGGTGACGACCGGGACGAGGTCTCCGGCGAGCCACAGGGAGAGCTGGTCGCGGTGGTGGGGCGAGCCGGGGACGCCCGAGGCGCCGAGCGGGACCACCCAGCGGCTGTCGTCGCGCCGGGCCAGGTCCCAGACGTAGCGGGCCGCCGGACCGCGGGCGGCGCGGTCGCTGAGGCCGGGTACACCCGAGGTGCACAGCACGCAGTCGTGGTCGCCGGACAGGGCAGGTTCGTCGTACGGCGTCTCGGGGTGCAGCGGGCGCCAGGGGGTGAGCCGGTGGGTGTCGCCCCAGACCCCGGCCGGGGGCCGCTCGGCGACCTCCTCGATCGCCGCTCGGACGACCGCCGGACGGTCGATTCCGTACAGGTCCTCGGCCCGCAGCAGGTGTTCGAGGGCGAAGCCGACGCGGGGGAGGAGGGCCAGCCAGGGCTGGAACACCTCCGGGTAGGCCGGGGGTGTGGCGAGCGCGGCGAAGGCCGGATGCGCCGCCAGGTTCCGTACGACCGCTCCGCGCACCGCCGCGTAGCGGGCCGCGTCGGCGCTGCCGGCGTCCATGCGGCGGTCCCAGGCGAGGAGGTGGTCGCGGAGGGCCGCGGCCTCGGGAGTGAGGCCGTCGAGGGCCTGGATGTGGTCCAGCAGGGGGCCCGCCGAGGCGAGGTGGGTGTCCGTGTGGATCGCGGGCATGTCGGCGGCGGACCAGTGCTCCTTGCGGGAGAGCAGTTCGGCGATGCGGCCGGCGCGGTGCGGCGGGGCGAACTCGACGCCGAGGGGTTCGGCCGGGCCCCGCTGGTTGGCCATGACGGCGACGCCGTCGGTGAGTCCGGCGCGGGGCGTCTCGTGCCGTCCCCGCCACTCGTGGCCGGGCTCCCAGGCGGGCACCACGCGCAGGCGGTTGGACTCGGCGCGCAGCGGCACCCACCCGGCCACGCGGTGCAGTACGCCGCCCTCGGTGTCGGCGGCCTGGACGACGTTGACCGGCTCGGCCCACCGGTCGAAGGCCTGGTCGATGTCGGCGACGCGGCGGGCCCGCAGCAGCGGCAGCAGGGTGCTGAAGCCTAGGTCGCCGGTGACGCGGGGCGGGTAGCGCAGGCTGATCGCCACGGGCGGGCCGACAGGGTCGGCGGGGTGGTTGGGGTCGTTGGGGTCGTTGGGGTCGGCAAGTGCAGGTGCTCCGGCGGGAGCGACCGGATCGGCGGGAGCGGCAA